>NZ_JBFTNE010000111.1:0-22641 GCF_056397325.1 Cupriavidus sp. 05N39 | reverse complement strand
CCTACCTGCTGCGCCTGGCCATGGAAAAGGCGGCCCTGGTCAACCCCGACGGCAGCGAAGTCGCCGGCGACGCCCTGACCGAGCTGGCCCGCCAGTACCAGCTGGCCGAAGCCGTGATCGGCCGCCTGGCCCGCATCGTGGACAGCGACGCCCTGCGCGCCATTGCCGACGGCATCGAGCTGGACCTGGACAGCGCCGCCGCCGCGCTTTACGATGCGCGTGCGTTGCGAGTCGGCTGGCTTGCTTATATGGACAAGAAAGAGGCGTTAAGGTGCTAATGAGCCTTCGCTGCTCGTGATTTCACTATGGAGAACCAATTGTCATCGATAAATCATTGTGATTCGATTCGTGATTTGGATGCCATGATGAAGGCAGATCCGAGAAGCTCTAGCTTCATTCAAGTCAATGATCTCGGCCAATCCAGGCGACGCACGGCAGAAGATCACTTGGCGGAGATTTTGCCGTTTGTTCTTGGAGTCGCAGTGCCGGAAGAAGTACGAGTAAATTTTGAGACAGCTAGGAATCTTTATGTTTATGCCTGGTTTGTGTACCGTTTTCACGCGGTCGCGGAGCAGTATGCCTTGGGGACACTTGAGTTCGCGCTGCGTGCGCGATTAGAGGCAAAAGCTGACGCCTCCATGAGCCCCGGTAAGCTCAAAGTGAGCGGACTGAGTAATCTATTGCGAGAGGCAAGGCAACTCGGACTGCTTGAGAGCAGTAAGCTGCAGCTCCGCACGCGATGGGCGCATGCTCGAGCGCGGAGCCGAACTGAGCTTGAGCAGATCGAGGAGATGAATCGGCTTGGTCTTACGATGATGCAGGTGGACAACTCTGGAGTGCGGCCGACAGAGGAGGATCTACAAGTCGACTGGCTCAGTGTTTTCATTGACGGCTTACCGGCTGTCCGCAACGAGTATGCACATGGCTCAAAAATGCTTCATCCGACCGTACTGCACACGTTCGAGATTATATGTGAATTGATCAACCAGCTTTTCCCGACGCAAGCAGATAGTGATTCGCCGTAGCGGTTCAGCACAATCTGTTCTCCTCTCAATTGTGCAAGTACCGCCAACAACATCGGCCTGAACGACAACGAGCACAAAATGAAGGGAGCTCACAGATGAGCGTAAATGATTCCGAGGCACGACTTGCGAAGTTGTCACGACAGGCGTTCCTGTCAATGTGGGCTTATCAGAACCCGTTCTACGACGAAGGCAAGGAGCTGTGTGATGTGCTCGTCGTCTTTGGCGATGACGTGATCATCATGTCGGACAAGGTGATCAGTTATAGTGAAGAAAAAGACGCAAGAACAGCGTGGAATCGCTGGTACCGGAAAGCAGTGTTAGCCAGCGTGGCACAACTTCGGGGTGCCTTGAAAACGATCAAGAAGTCGCCCGAGACGATTCATTTGGATGCACGTATCTCGTCGCCCTTTCCTCTGAAGTTTCCCGAYGCGGGCCGCGCTCGTTACCACCTAATAGCGGTCGCCCATGGAAGTGAACGGGAGTGCGTCCGGCAGTTCGGAGTTCCCAGTCTCGGCGTGGATTCACGTCTGACGGACAGTGGGGTGCTGCTCACAGTCGGCGTGCATTTCCCTGAGTTCGTGCATGTGATCAATCGAACTACTCTTGACGCGCTGTTCGAGTGTTTTGACACCACGGCAGACTTGGTCAAGTATCTGACCGCGAAGGAGACCCTGTTCGCTCGGGGGCATGTACGGCTTAAGGGTGAAGAGGATTTGATCGGCGCGTATATGCGCAAGCGACGTCCTGACGGAGCCACACCGCTCGGTGCGTTGTGCGACGTTTCGGAAGACGGTGTGCGCAGCGTCCCGACCGGCGTGTGGTCCTCGCTGCGCGCCGACCAGAATTTTCTGCGGCGCAAGGAGTTGCTTGCTCCTTCATACTTGATTGATGAGGTCATTGAGCAGTTGGCGTCCGAGTATTTTGCTGGAAGAGTGCTCGCAGGACAGGATGAAGCGCTGGCTTATCACGCTGCAGCGTTTCAGGTCTTGGCAGCGGAGCCAAGAATGGCGCGGATGCTGATCGGTTTGGCTGTCGCTGACGTGCTGCAGGAACATCCATCAACGTTCTGGAGCACATTGGTGGAATCGGCAGATCAACCTGGCGTGCTCTATCTGTGGTTGATCTATCCTGAGGTGGAAGGTGAGGTCTCCGATGAAGAGCTGGAGGCCACTGTCGGGTACGAACTGGAGAAGTACATCCTTGTCGCCATGGGCAAGTTCCCTGAGTCGTACACGGTGTTCGCGGCCGCTATTCCAAACGCGCAAAGCGCTCGGACCTCAAGGGCGTTTCGCATGGCGGCGAGAAACGTCTGGACGCCGGAGATGCAGAAGAAGGCGGAATCGTTGGAACAGAGGGAGGGGATTCTTAGTAACATCGAGTCAACCACCCGAGCTGTAATTCGCGTCATCTAGGATGGCGAACTTCGGCGGCACCTTTTCTGGAGTCGAAGCTAGCGGCCGACCAACAGCTCCGGTTCGTGCTCGCGATCTTCGTGCGATGGCAGCCAATGACGATCAGTGCATTGATGCACTCATGGGCTCAGGTCCGAAATTGGCAACTAAAGACTCCTATCGGAGCCATATACCAGTCTCGCCGTTTGATTTCGATCCCACGGATGACCGTTCACCGAACACCGGACGTTCGCGCAGACGTGCGCCAAGGAACGATACTAGCCGAAAAGGGCCGACGACGCGAATCACGCCGGCAACCACTTTCACCCCTACTCGGACGCATGACACCTTCATACCGAACGCCAGAATTAGCCCAAAAAAATGCCCATCTGAAGGCCGCTATGGTTCCCCACCAAGTAGATGTCGCGCAGCCCCTAACGATGAATTGCCACCTTTCGCTTAGTTCTCGCATTGCGAGTCGCTGCCTTACGTTCGAGAATACGAGCGCGCGGAGTTCTGTTGGATAGACGCTGCCAGGTCTTCTCGATTTCTTCCCGAAGATGTGATGCGAAGTTCTGGATCACCATGTTCTTGGTAAGTAGATCTGCGCTCTCAGTGTCCAAGCAAAGCTCAGCGACAAGCATCGATAAGGATGCTGCCGCATAGTTGGCCGCAATTTCGCAGCCATGCTCCAAAGGGATATCAGTATTCTCAATAACGGCGAGATCTAGACTGATGCGTGTCAAGGAGGCGAGAGCCCCTCCATGCACGGTGCTGTTTGCCTTCTTATATGCCTTCCTGAGGATATCAAGGCCTACGTGCTGCTCCAAAACTTTGAAGGTTGTCTTCTTGGCTCCTAGAGCGACTGAGGCCCAACCATAGTCACCTGCGAATGCCACTCCGAATCGATTCGTCAATGTGGATACCATGGTCCGAAGGTCTCTAACGTAGCGATCCTGATGGTGATCCATGGTAAGCGCAGTGGCAACTGCCTTTTCATCTGCGACCAGCTTTAGCTTTTCCACAACATGGTGAGCGAGGTACATCTCAGCACATTGGTCGGATTGCCTTGATAGGAACACCGAAATCACGCAAATCTCATGTAGCGTTCGCCATCGAGCGAGGGCACCGTCAGCATAGCCCGCGCGCGCGAGAACGATAACTTCGCCTACCACATCGAAGGCGCGTTCTATTAGCTTATGGAGCGCAATAGCGGTATGTGGCTTCGAATAGGATCCCTTTTGATTCTGCTCGGCGGAAAAAGCCCATTCAACCACTAGCTGTCTAAGAAAATCCAAGTGGTCGAGCGTCTTACCCCAAAGTCTATCTACAGTTTTGGCGCGGTCGTAACGGATCTTCTGCAACTCTGTGGCGTGTTCCAGGGATTGCTCCGTAAGGCGCTCGCCAATTACACCAGCTGTTGCTGCCAAAGCTTGCGGAATCGCTTCAGTGACGGCCGTAGTTATGGTAGCTATATCCTTTTCCGCACGATCTCTCAGCTCATCAAGGAGCGACCGAACGGACTCCTCTACTTCTTTCTCCGTTTGCCCGAGTGAGCAAGGAGGATCTATGTCTATCTGGATACTGTTTCCGTTCGCGCAGAGGATTGCGTCGGCGAGCAGCTGAATCTCGAAATCCGCGATATTCAGGTTCTTTCGGTGCGCTGCCTTACGCAGAAGCCATGGAAGGAGTCGTTCCTTCGTCGTGATTTCGGAAATACAGCGATCAAGCAGATCGTCTACTGTGCTTGGCTTCATCGACTGATCCATACGAAGTCAGAGGTATGCGGGAAAGCTTAGTGTACTCTGAAGAGGTCTTGCTGGACGAGCTGGATCGCTGACACGTAGTTTTGCGTCTCGTGGATGAACGTGAAACGGAGCGGCTTCAGTTCACGCTCTGTAGGGAAACTGATTTTATCCTGCGATTTGTTGGTCGTTTTGGGGCTGAAGCATTGGTCTGAATTCTCGCTCTCCAGCATTACTTTTCTGGGGCTTTCCAGAACACAACTGCGGCGTCCCCGTGGACGTACTGGTGTTCTAAGCCGATTCTTTAGCGTACTGCAGGGCGACACAAAATGGTAGAGGCTGACGACCGATCGCTTAGCTGCCGCCGTCCGAGTATCGGGCAACTCGGTCGCTCGGTGATGCAACGGGCGATCGGCCGTAACCGGTTGTGGATTCAACCGGTCGATCAGAGCCATCTGGCCTTGACCGCGACTACCCTACCTGCCTGGTTTCTGGTCCGCAGCCAATGGCCTCTGGGCGCCAACCATGATCCAGGGCTTATGGGGTATCGGGGTCGCCCTTACTTCTTCCTGAAGATCCGTGCAGCCTTCACCGGAAAACGGAGATCGAAGCCCGACGAAGGTCCCTAGCGGACCCCTATCCCTCCTCCGATCTAACCTTCTCCAAATCCCGCACAATCCGATCCCGGATCGGCGAAGTATGCCCATGCTCCTCATCGGTCTTCCCAGTGACGAGCCAATACGCGTACTGAGGCCATACCCGCCCAATGGCTTCAACCATTTCTTGAGTCACGCGCTGCCGGGTGCTGCAGGTGTTCTTCCAGTTGGCCGCCTTGACGCCGGTCAGGTCTTCCATGTGCTTGAACCGACGATGGCTGTCCGCCACAAAATCTATCAGTTCGGCGACTCGATGCTGCATATCTATTGGTTAAAAATAAGCCATCGGGTTAAATTAACGCCAGCCCTTGGTCTTGGGCCGTGCCGCTAAGGCTGCACCGAACTTGAGCTCAACCGCATAAGCCCACAGCAGCAAAAGCAGTTGGCGAGGCCGCTTGTTTCTCAAATACCTAGCTACGGCGAGCAGAACTTGCGTAGCAAAACGGAAAACTCGACAACAGCTTGTCGAGGTGAGGGGCTTTTGCGCTCTCAAAAAGCAATCAAGCCCACCGGCGCGAGCGTGCGCGGGCGGGTGTCAGAGGCATAGCCAGTCGCATTATCGCCCATGCGGCGATCCTATCCGCTTGGCGCACGCTCGTCGGCAACAGAAGACGCACTGCATTTCCGGACTACTCGACTACCCCTATGGAACAGGAGAAGCCTTTGACCGCCCGCCAACGCCACCCCCGCACCGCCGCCGAAGCAAGAGTGGCAGCCACGGAAGCCAAGCTGATCGCCGAACCCCTCGCCCGAGCAGGCGAAGCCGCCCCACCCCACGAAACCATCCACCAATCCTGCCACGACCTCCTGCGCGTCAGCGCAGGCCTGGAATCCCTCCTGCTCCTGCTGGAGCTACAGGCCGACGAGCAAGCCGCCAACAACGGCCTGCATGCCCTGCTGGCGCCGCTGAAGCAGCAGCTGGACCAGGCAGTGAACCGCGTGCAAGCGCTGTACTGAGCCACACCCGTTCCCCACATCTGCACCGCGGCCCGCAAGGCCGCACGCGGCGGGGAGTCACACGCCTATCGCGGCAAGCACCCGCCGCCCCCGCGTGCCGGGACGAAGGTCGCCAACGCCGCCCATCGCCATACCGATGTCCGCGATTGCACCCCGACCGCACCCCGATCACAAAACAGGAGGTACCCATGACCGCCCGCCAACGTCGCCCGCGCACCGCTGCCGCAGCGCGGGAAGCCGCCGTGGAAGCCAGGCTGATCGCCGAGCCCTTGCCGCCGGACAACGAAGCGGATCCGAGCCACGAGGCTACCCACCAAGGCTGCCACGAACTGCTGCGCATCAGCGCGCATCTGGAATCCGTCATCACGCTGCTGAACCTGCACGCGGGCGATAGCCGCCTGCGTGCCTTGCTGATGCCGCTAAAGCAGCAGCTGGACCAGGCATTGAACCGGTGCCGGCGCTGTACCCGGGCCTGCGGGGTTCGCTCGCGATCCGCGCCTGCGTCGCGGCCCGCTTCTGCCCCGACGTAGGCAGGGTCTTCGGCCACACGGCGTAGCCACGTAAATCATGCCGTTGGCCCACTTGGCCAACATCGCTACCACTGAATCGAGAACGGGATCCCTGCAGCAGTCCCTCACAAGAGGGGACCTGCAGGACATGACCGGGGTAACCGCAGTACCCAGCCCTCGCCAGTACCTTGGCGGGGAACTGGGTTGTTGAGCATCTGGGGCGCGAGGCAATCGCGGCCCCCTCGCCCGGTCGGCCTAACCCAGCAAGCCGGCACGGGCGCGACGACCAATCAACACACCCTGTCATTCGCCAAAGAGGTGATCCCATGGCCGCACGCATGAAAACACTCGCTCCCACCGCCGATGCATCCGCAATCAGCATGATTGCCCAAGCGCTCTTGCCGGAGGAAACGACACCCCCGCCGGATGACCCCAAGCGCGAAGCCATCATGCAGAGCTTCGACGAACTCCTGCGCGTTAGCGCGGGCCTGGGCGCCATCCTGACGCTGCTCGATCTGCAAGCCGACGCGGCAATCGATTGCATTGGCCTGCATAGCCTGCTGGCGCCGTTGCGGCAGCAGCTTGACGCCAGCGTGAATCGTATCGACGAGTTGTTCTGAGAGCCGATGGCTGGGCGGCATCCGCTCAGCCGTCAACGTTGCGCAGGTTGCATGGCGGCGTAGTCGGGAAGCCGAGCTAACACTGCCGTCGCTTTGCGCAGCGTCCAGATGAGAACCCGCCTCTCAAATTCTCGACTCGCTCCCGTGCTAAGTGACATTTCTTCACGTCACTACGGACCTTTCCCAACGCCGATCAGGCGATCCGCAGGCACATTGGCAAGGCGTTCGAGCACGCCGGGTGTCGGCGACCTGACAAGCGGAGGAAGGCATGCACGATGCGCTCGATCCGTTTGCCTGCGCCGTTTACTCCTTTCAAGACTCGGCGCAATGTCGCGGCAGATGCGCTCACCACGAGACCACGAAACGCACCGCTATAAGCATCAAACGATGCTATATTGAGTGCTCACACTTAAGGAGACTCCCATGCGTACGACGATTTCGCTTGATGACGACTTGATCGCCAAAGCTCAGGCTTATACGGGTGTGGAAGAAAAAACGGCACTCGTGCGCGAAGCGTTAAAGGCCTTGATCCAGCGTGAAGCCGCGAAACGACTCGCGAATCTTGGCGGTAGCCAACCGGGCATCAAGGGGGCGCCGCGTCGTCGGTTGGACGTCGAATGATCCTTGTCGACACGTCGGTCTGGATTGACCATATCAACGCTTCTGATCCGATGCTGATTAGCCTGCTTGCCGAGGGGCGTGTGCTGGCTCATCCCTATGTGATAGGCGAGATCTCACTCGGTAGTTTGCGTGACCGCGACGTCGTGCTCGGCGCGTTGCTCGATCTGCCGCGCGCGCCAGTAGCCACACCGGAGGAGACGTTTTATCTGATCGAGCGCGAAGGATTGTTCAATCGTGGAATCGGATTTGTAGACACGTCGCTGTTGGCGTCTGCACGCCTACAACCCGGTGTCACCATCTGGACGCGCGACAAGCGATTGAAGAAAGTTGCCGATGAACTCAATCTCAGCGCAGTGCTTGCGCACTAGAAAACGGAAAAGGCGGGCGGGGAGGATCGGGCAGTCGGCAAGCTGAGCCAACACTGCCATCGCCCTGCGCGGCGTCCGGATGAGAACCCGCCTCCCAGCTTCATGTCGCATTCCTGCTCACTCAGGGAATGTTCTTCGCGTTCTTGCAGAAATTTCCCAAAGCCGATCAGGCGATCCGCGGGCACATTGGCAAGGTGTCCGACCACGTTGCGTGTCGGCGACCTGACAACGGAGGATGGCATGGACGATATGCGAGAGGCCCTGAAACATGGCGACAAGACTGGCACCGGCGGGGTACTGATTTCCACGGTGATTGATTTTGCGCATCACGGTGTCGCCGTCGCGGCGGAGGGCGACCACGCTACCTGTCCAGCTTGCAAGGTGGGTGGCCCGGTGATGAACGACGCCTATCCGCACTTCACGCTCATGGACGGGCGCCAGATTCTGGTGCGGGGCGCCAGGGTGATGTGCCAATGCGCGGACAAGCCACTGGTCATCCCGTCACAGGCGGATTTCATCATTCAGGTGAACCGGGGAGGCCGCCTCCAGCCTTCGGCTGCGCCAAGCACTTACGCACCAAGCTCCGCCGAGAAGCTGTCTGACGGGCCAAGCCACCTCGTGGACGATTCGGAGCGGATCTGTGCGAACATGAGCAATGCGGAGTTTCGCAGCCTCGTTCTCAGGCTTCGCGACACGGCGGTTCTGTGCTGCGGCAAGAGGTTGGTGGAGCTTCGACGGTGGGGCCACGCGGATCGGGCGCGAGTCGAGACGTGGTTTGGCGTATCCGATGAAAGGGTCCGCCAACGCCTGCTTGAGGGAATTCCCCGTATTGAGGCGATCCTCAGGAGCCTGACTGCCGACAACTTTGTTCGATACTCCGACGAGGCGATGGAATACATTGGTTGTACGCCTAAAACACGCAACAATCCGCGAATCGCGGCTGCAGTCTGTGCTCCGGATACGAAGACCCACACCATCGCCATTGCACGGAAATTCTGCGACTTATCGCCCTACTCTGACCGTGTCGACTCGCAGCTGTTAACACTGGTGCATGAAGTTGCACACTTCGATGATGCAATGGCGGCAAAGGATCTCTTCTATCAGCTATATACCGTCCAACAGGAGGCTGCGGCAAAGAACCCGCAGTGCATTGAGAATGCTGACAACGTGGCCGCCTATGTCATTGTCTAAGTACTTCCGCGCGGTTGCTGCAGCAGCAGCGATCTTGGCGCAGCCCGCCCTCGCTTGCAGCTTCGACATTTCCTTCAACAGCAATTTCGAGCCCGGCTCGGATCGCTTGCCGGCTTCGGAAGTTCGCAGATTGGCGGAGTGGATGATCGACGATCCGGCAGCCTTTGAGAACAAGAAGGAGTTTCACATTCTTGTCTACGAGGCCCCCACCGCTGGTGTCAGCAATGCGCTCGCGCGCAAGCGCGTATCTCACCTGGAGCATTGGCTGACGACCTTTGGCGTGCCGGCGAGCATGATTTCCATGGAAATCCCCCGCTACAAACCTGGCAAGTCGGCGGAGCCGCCGAATTTTGCGCATATCAATTTCATGCCGGGGTGCCCGCACCCTTGCTGCCCGGGTCCGGAACCGACCTCGCAGATTCGCTAGGCATGCGCTAGATGACGCCTCCCTGCCCGGCAGCCTGTTGTCAAACGGCAGGCTGCGGCAAAGAACCCGCAGTGCATTGAGAATGCCGACAACGTGGCCGCCTATGTCATTGTCCAAGTACTTCCACACGGTTGCTGCAGCAGCAGCGATCTTGGCGCAGCCCGTCCTGGCTTGCAGCTTCAATATTTCCTTCAACAGCCATTTCGAGCCCGGTGCGGATCGCCTGCCCGCTTCGGAAGTTCGCAGAATGGCGGAATGGATGATCGACTCTCCCGGGAAATATGAGAACAAGGAGGAGTTTCACATCGCCCTGTATGAGGCACCCGCGTTTGGTGTCAGTCATGTTCTCGCGCGTAAGCGCACAGCGCACTTGACGCAGTTGCTGACGACATTTGGTGTGCCGGCGAGCATGATCTCCATGGAAATCGCCCGCCACAACCCAGGCAAATCGCTGGCGCCGAACTTTGCAAATATCGATTTCATGCCGGGGTGTCCGCACCCTTGCTGCCCAGGTCCGGAACCGACCTCGCAGATTCGCTAGGCGTGCGCTGGATGACTTCTCCCCGCCCGGTAGCCTCTTTGTCAAACGGCATCGAACTGGAGGCGCTGCGCGCCGCAATTGCGGCGGGCATGGCAAGTGGCACCCCTAAGCTTGCTGAAGCTGTGCTTGCGAGCCTGGAGAGCAAGTACCGCGCTGCGGACAAGACCAAGCACCGCTGACGCGGCACACGATCACGCCGCTCACCGGGCAAGATCTGGCGTCCATGATCCTCATCCGCCCCCCTTCCTGCACCTGTCGATGTGAATTTTTCTCAGTTTCGCCGGCGATATCTGCGGCATGTCGTACGCAATGTTGGTCGCCTCGGTGGCGGTGGAGAGAAAGATCGGGTCGTCCCCGCCAACCCGACTCAGCTTTGTGAGTACATCTTGCCTGGGCACCCCTGTATCGCGCTGTTGCGCGGCCATGAATAGGAGGTCGGCTACGCACTGGCAGACCGACATCCTTTGCGCCTTGCTGACGTTGCCTTGGCTCGCAGGCGTTTGCGCATAGGCTGCGGCAGCGGCAAACAGGGCAACGGCCGCAATCCTTGCGGCTCGCACAGCTTGGTGATGCATATTGTTTTGCCCCCTCTTCTGGTGAGGTGGTCGGGTCCTGCCACGCTGGCTCCGCGCTTGTGAAGATTATTCTCTTGTGCGGGAGGTGATCTGTGTGGCACCGAACCTTCGGCGCAGCTTTCCACGCGCAAGTCCCGCGCAGGAATGGGCTTCCCGAATGCGGCCCGCTGGCCTTCGTTCTGGCGGAGAATACGCGGTAGCACCACTACCGCGAGCTTTCTGATGGACAGCGAAACCGCCGTAAAAGCCCTGGCCGCGCTGGCGCAGCAATCTCGCCTGGCGATCTTCCGCCTGCTGGTCCAGGCCGGCCCGGCCGGCATGCATGCCGGGCGGATTGGCGAGGCGTTGGGCCTGCCGCCGGCAACCTTGTCTTTTCATCTGAAGGAGCTGGCCAATGCCGGGCTGGTCGCGAGCCGGCAGGAGGGCCGGAACGTCATCTACCAGGCGCGCTACGAGCGGATGAACGAGCTGCTTGGATTCCTGATGGCGCACTGCTGTGAAGGGGATCCGAAGGGCTGCGATGTCCCTTCCTTTGCGTGCAAGCCCAAGCGTGCGGCGCGGACAAAGGCCCCGGCTGGGTCGGAGTGAGTTGCGCGGCGGATCGCGCAGGCTGTCGAGCCTGCCACGATGGATCTGGCCGGGCAGGCGTCACGTATCGACGCCTGTCCTCAGATGGGCTCACCCGTTCCGCGCGCGTCTTCCTGTTGGCCTGAGGCCTCGATCACGTTTGGGTGGCCCTGTTCCTGCACGCGCGGCAGCAATGCGGTATGCAGCAGCAGCCCGATGCAGGCGCCGAGCAGTTCGGCGAGCATGAAGCCTGGCACGCTCGCGGGCGCAATGCCGGCGAAGCTATTGCTGAACATCCGTCCGAAGGCGGCAGCGGGGTTGGCGAAGGAGGTGGAGGCGGTGAACCAGTAGGCCGCGCCGATGTAGCTTGCCACCATGGCCGGGGCGCGCCCGTTGGGGGCGCGGAGGATGACCAGGATCAGGCCGGCTGTTGCCACGGTCTCCGCGATCCATTGGCCTGGCCCGCTGCGGATCTTGGCCGAGAACTGCAGGAGGCTCATATCGAACATGGCGTGCGCCAGCCAGGCGCCTAGCACCGCACCGGCCAGCTGGGCGACGATGTAAGGGACCAGGGCGGACCGGGGCAGCTCGCCCTTCACGGCCATCACCAGGCTCACGGCCGGATTGAAATGCGCGCCGCTGATCGGGCCGAAGACCTCGATGAGCACGTACAGGCCGCCTACCGTAGCTAGCGTGTTGGCCAGCAGGGCAACGGCAATATTGCCGCCGGCCAGGCGCTCGGCCATGATGCCCGAGCCGATCACCACGGCAAGCAGCAACGCGGTACCGATCACTTCCCCTGCAATTTGGCGTGGCAGACCAATCATGGCAGTTAGCTCCGCGCAATCTTGGTCAAGGCTTCCTGCAGTTGCGCATGACCCATTGTCTTAAGCGGCAGCATGAGCAGCTGCAGCATGCGGTAGCCGATGGCTTGTCGCGTCAGCTCGAACGCAAGGCGCTTTGCGTCGTCGCCGCCCTGCGCGTGCGAGGGATCGGCGTACCCCCAGTGCATCTTGACCGGGCTGCCCGGCCAGTATGGGCACGCCTCGGCCGCGGCGCTATCGCAGACGGTGATCACGATGTCCATCTTGGGCGCATCATCGCCGACGAACTCGTCCCAGCTCTTGCTACGATAGCCGTCCACATCGACGCCGGCCTGACTCAGCGCTTCGAGCGCAAACGGGTTGATGCGGCCGCTCGGCGCGCTGCCGGCGCTGTAGGCCCGGACATCCTTGTCAAGCTGCTTTGCCAGATGGTTGAGCATGCCCTCGCTCAACACGCTGCGGGCCGAATTGTGGGTACAAAGGATCAGAACGTTGGTCGTCATGGGAACCGCCCAGTGATGGTCAGCTTTTCCCGATGTAGCGCACTGCCTTCTGAAGGGCAACGGCATCGAGTTTATGGATAGGTAGGGACAGGAACAGTTCGATGCGTCGTAGACCCATAACGTGCTGTCTATCTGCACCGGGAATTCGGCGAGGTCGATTCTCTCCGAAGGGCTGATGAACCTTTTCGCCCATGATGGCCTTCAGCAGCACGACTTGCTGGATGTCACGGCGATGCCGATCGGCTTGCCCTGCGGGGCGCGCGGCGCGCAACATGCCGAGTCGGCGTTGGCGGATTCCGCAGGCCGGCTTTCACTGAACACCGGTACGTTCCCGAGCGTATGGAAATGCTCCCAGGCGATGCCTTGGGGATCCGTGACCCAGTGCTTCTCGCTGCGTGCGTAGCAGCACGTTGTCTGCCCTTCATCTAGCAGCGCCATATCGGCAGCCTCCGCGCGGTCTTTCAGCGCCGCCAGCTCTTGCGCGTCGTCGGTCTGGAACCCCAGGTGATCCACGCCGGGCTCACCGCCACGGGTGGAGATGGCGAAGTTCACGCGTGGGTCTTCCAGCATCCACTTTGCGTAGTCGCTCTCGACCCGCGTGGGCTCGGCCGCGAACAGCTTCGAGTAGAAGGCAATGCTCTTGCCGAGGTCCTGGACGTTGAGGTGGACATGAAAGCGCTTCATTGGAGTTCCCCTTTAACAGGCACAAACGGTAGTGGCGGCATTGTCGAGACAGGCCTCCCCTTGGCAGCAGTTGGATGTCAGGAAGCCAAGCAGGTCATTCATGTGCGCAAACGCGGCGCGATAGATCAGGTGCCTGCCTTCACGCTCTTGCGTGATCAGGCGGGCATGCATCAATTCCTTCAGGTGGAAGGACAACGTCGCGCCGGGCACCCCAATCTGTTCGGTCATCGCGCCGGGCGTCAACCCGGATGGCCCGGCCACCACCAGCAAGCGGAACACCTGTAGCCGCAGGCCATGGGCCAGGGCGGCGAGAGAGCGGATAGCATCGTTTTCTTCCATATTTCCATAATATTGGAAGTGTTGGCCAAAAACAAGGGCGACGAATGCGGGCTAGGTGGGCGAGGTGGGCGCCAAGTCGACGATAGGCGACGCCGGCTGGACGGTGGGCTGTGCCCGCCGGCGCGGTGGTTTGACGCTTGTCATCCAGGGTCGCTAGCATGGGAAGGTGATCGATCTTCGATCGCGAAAATCGATTGTTTGCCAACCGAAGCGGAGTTGAATGGATGCTAGCCACCGAGAATGAGGTCAAGAGGGACGGGGATGCCATTGGCAATGCCTGGGCGGTGTTTCTCGCTTTCCTCCGGCTGGGCCTGACTTCCTTTGGAGGGCCGATTGCCCACCTGGGCTACTTCCGGGCGGAGTTCGTCACGCGTCGGCGCTGGCTGAGCGAGCGCAGCTACGCGGATCTGGTTGCCCTCTGCCAGTTTTTGCCCGGTCCCGCCAGCAGCCAGGTTGGCATGGCGATAGGCCTGTCGCGCGCCGGCTTCATGGGCGCGGTGGCGGCGTGGGTAGGGTTCACGTTGCCGTCCGCAGTGGCCCTGGTGCTGTTCGCGCTCAGCATTTCCACGTGGGGCGATGTGATACCGGCGGGCGCGTTGCACGGCCTGAAGGTGGTGGCCGTGGCCGTGGTCGCGCAGGCCGTCTGGGGCATGGCCCGCAGTCTGTGCACGGACACTACCCGCATCACCATTGCGGCGTTCTCCGCCTGCGTCGCCCTGCTTTGGCCGAATGCGTGGGGACAGGTCGGCGTGATCGCTGCGTCCGCCGTGGTGGGCCTGGCGATGTTCAAGCCAGCCCGCGATGTAACCCACGACCCGCTGCCGATCTCGATCAGCCGGCGTGTCGGGGGCTTGCTGCTGGGCGTTTTCTTCATCCTGCTGGCGGGCCTGCCTCTCGCTGTGCAAGCGTGGCCCAATCAGACGCTGGCGGTAGCGGGCGCATTCTATCGTGCGGGATCGCTGGTCTTTGGCGGGGGGCACGTGGTGCTGCCGCTCTTGCAAGCCGCGGTTGTGCCCAGCGGCTGGGTGACGAATGACACCTTCCTGGCGGGCTACGGCGCAGCGCAGGCGGTGCCGGGGCCGCTCTTCACGTTTGCGGCGTTTCTCGGCGCGTCCATGACGGTTGCGCCGAGTGGGTGGGTCGGTGCGCTGGTGTGCCTGGTGGCTATTTTTGTCCCGTCGTTTCTATTGGTGGCCGGCACGTTGCCGTTCTGGGAGCAGCTGCGCCGCAACGTGCGCACGCAGGCGGCGCTTGCCGGCGTAAACGCGGGTGTGGTCGGGTTGTTGCTGGCCGCGCTCTATCATCCCGTGTGGACCAGCGCCGTGCACGGGCCCGCCGACTTCGGGCTCGCGGTGATCGCGTTTGTGGCGCTCATGTTCTGGAAGCTTCCGCCGTGGCTGGTTGTCATTTGCAGCGGAGCGGCCGGGTGGCTGCTGAGCGTCGCCCTTTAACATGCGCGCCGCCAACCGGGTTTGCGCTAGGCGCGGTCGAACCGTCGCCGCTTGAAGCTGACGGTGTCCTTGAAGTCCTGCATGCTGCCAACGCGGCGCAGGTCCGCCCAGGTGCCCTTGTAGTACGGCACCACATTGCGATCGGTCCACGGCGTGGTCACGTTCCCCATGACCCCGTTGAAATGGCCAAACTGCATGAACGTCTGGTTGCGTTTGATGTCTGGTTCCAGGTAGGCAAGGGCATAGGTGGAGCCGTAGTCGTTATAGACTTCGACCACGTCTCCGGAGGCCACGCCCAGCGCTTGCGCGTCCGCTGGATGGATCTCGAGATAGGCCATGGGCACCCGCGCACGCACGAACTCGTTGAACTGGTCGTGGTACATCGTCTGCCACACCTCGTTGACCCGGCCGTTGTTGATCCAGAAGTGATACTTGGCCTTCTGCTCGGCGACCGGCTTCGGCAGCCCGGGCCAGGTCGCCGGCTTGAACTCGGCCTTGCCGTCGGGCGTGTCGAACTTGCTGTCCATGTAGAGCATTTCGGTCCCGACCAGCTGGCCGTTGCGATATTCCTTTGTGGGCAGTTGCACGCCATTGTTGCCCATCGCACGCAGGCGCTCGTATGTGACCAGGTTACCGGTTGTGCCGCCCTGGCTGTCGATCGGGACGGCGCCGGGCTGGCCCGCCTGGCGGAAGCCGTCATTGAAGGCGTCCTCTTCGGTCCGCCAGTCGAAGCCGCCAAAGCGCGCGGCCATCTCGCCTTTGCCCTCGGCCTCGTACAAGCGCTTGAGCGTATTGGCGATATCGGCGGCGATCAGGCAGTCCGGGCGCGCGGTGCCCGGTGGATCCATGAACTTGTCCGACAAGCGCATCCGGCGCTCGCCGTTCATCGAGGTCAGGTGCATCTCGCCCGGATGCGCGGCCGGCAGCATCAGGTGGGCGGCGTCGGCCAGGCTGGTGGGATACAGGTTGATATTGGTCAGGAACAGCCCGCCCTTGCTCTTCACGGCGTCGTAGATCGCATCGGCCATCTGCGCCACGGTGGCCCCGCGCTGGCGTGCCATCGCCTCTCGCACAACCGCGGTGCGCCGCAGGATCACGGCGCGGTGCTCCTGCGCATTGAGTGTGGTCTGGAATGGGTTGGCGCCCCACGCCGTGTAGATCAGCCCCTTGCCGTGGATGATCTCCTGGTCCACGTAAATCTTCGTGCTGCCAGGATAGGGCGGCCTGGCATAACCCTCCTGGTGCCCGCCCATGCGCACCACGCCCGTGCCGCGCCGGCCGACGTTGTGCGTGGCCAGGACCAGGTCCACCAGCGCCGACTGGATGAGGTAGTTGTCGTTGCCCCAGATGATGCCCTTTTCATAGGCATGCATCGTATGCGGCCGGTGGCCGGACGCCTTTGGCTTGTAGGCCCACTCCGCCGCGAGCCTTAGCTTGTCGACCGGGACGCCGGTAATGCGACTGGTGTCCTCCAGCGACAACCGGTTCGCGCGCAGCGCCGCGTCGAACCCCTTGGTATAGCCCGCGATAAATTCCTTGTCGTGCCAGCCCTGGTCAACCACATGGGTCAGCAACCCATCGAACAGGGCAATGTCGGTGCCCGGCTCGATATCGAGGTGCAGCACGTTGTCCTTGCCGGCCGCCTGCTCCGCCACCGCGATCGTGGTGGTGCGGCGTGGGTCCACGAAGATCACCTTGGCCGCGGCGATGCTCTCGCCGGGGAAGCGCGTCTTGCGCTTGTCCATGGTCTGGCCCTGCAGATTCGGCAGCCAGTGCGCCAGGAAGTAATTGGTCTGGGTCTCGTAGGAGTTGCAGCCGATTGCCATGATCACATCGGCGAGTTCGGCATCCTCATAGCTGTTGTTGAGCTCGCCGATGCCCATCTCGCGGGTGGCATGGCATTCGGAGTTGTAGGCTGGCCGATTGTGGATCCGGACCAGCGGCGTCTTGAGCGCCGTGAACATCAGCTTGCCGGTTCCCCAGGTGTTCTCGAAGCCGCCGCCCGCACCACCGTGGTCAAAGCAATCGAACGCCAGCCCGGCTGGCCCGTCGCGATCCAGGATCCGCTTGGTCACGCCGGCGTAAAGGGCCAGCGCGTCATCCCAGCTGGTATCGACCCATTGGTCGGCCATATAGACGCGCGGGCTGCGCAAGCGGGCCCTGGCCACGCCGTCCGGGTTGTACATCATCTTGGCCAACTGGCCGCCTCGCGTTGACGACAGGCCCTGGTTCACGCTGCATTGCTTGTCGGGCACGATGAGGATGTTGTGGCGCTGGCCGTCCCGGTCGGTGACGGTGTTCTGCATGTTCGGCGTCATCACCACCGCCAGCGCAGGCAGCTGCTTGCGAAAATCCAGCCCCAGCGCGTTCTGGCCGGGCGCTCGGCCTCCCTCCATGTTCTCCGGCCATTTGTAGACGTGATAGCCGCACCCGACGATGCAGAAATGGCAGGTCAGGTTGGTCCGCTGCGCATTCACGGGTGGCAGGGCCATCCGGTCCTTGTTGGTTGCCATGGCAGTACGCCCCCTTCACAGCAGGTTGGCTTGACGCCCGTAGATCAGCCCCTCGACACCGATGGCTTTCACCGTGCCATCGCTGGCGTTGTACTGCAGCTGGACCATGGGCAGGTTTTCGGTTGCCTGCCCCGACACCATCTGGCCGCTTTTCTCGGGGTCGAAGATGCTGAAATGGCAGGGGCATTTGAAGGTGCGCGCGCCTGCGTCGTAGGCGACCGGGCAGCCCATGTGCGTGCAGAGCGTGCTGTAGGCCACCACGTCGCGGTCGGGGCCGACCCCGCCTGGCACCGGCATCCCCATCTTGATGGCGACGCACGGCGACGACGCGTCCGGGTAGAGGAAACTGACCGGCGTATTGACCTGCAGCTGTCCGACGTGCGCAACCACCTTAGGGGTGAAAGGCAGCGTCGTCCGGCCCGGATTGGCGGGGGGTGGCGCGGCTTGCGCCGGGGTGGGCAAGCTTCCCGAAACACCAATGCCGGCGGCCGCGCCGCCGGTGGCCTTCAGGAACTCTCTGCGCGTGATGGACATGATCACCCCCTCCTGCGGAATGCGATCGCGATGCCCGTCGCGGGTCGCCGGCACTCCGTGGTCGTTGGCATGGGGGCATGCTTGCGGCCGCAGCCCCGGTGGGGCCACGCGGCTATGACTACCGCCGATATTTTTGGAAATATTTAATTATTTCTAGGGCAACGGCGCGGCGAATGCAAGCTGCACTGCGGTACGGATACCGTCGCCACGAAGTGCGACCGCGCCACTTGGCCCGGCACGGACCACCGTGCCCGCGGGAGTTCAAGGTGAAGCGAACAATGTTCAGCATTGAGCGAATCTCGACACCGGTGAGCATGTCTATCGTGAAGTACTGGGAGCCCTGCTCGCCACCATCAGCCTGAGGACAATTGCACTGAAAGTGCACTATGCGGTCTGTATGTCCCTTCGAGATCCTGCTTCCTTCTAAAATACCAACCTTGGCAAACCGATGGGCTCGCGCCCCTGGCATCAGCACCGTTATGAAGATCCTCGAATACATCGGCCTCGACGTCTCCCGGGTCAAGAGCAGCTACCGCAAGGTCACGGAAGCCATTGGCCGCGATGATTTCCGCGCGGCGCAGGTCAAGAAGCTAACCGGCCCCACGCATGGCAAGTTCTACCGCGCCCGGCTGGACGATGCCAATCGCCTGTTGTTCTCGCTGGTGCGCCACGACGGGCAGGCCTGTGCGTTGATGCTTGAGGTGATCGAGAACCACGATTACCGGAACAGCCGCTTTCTGCGTGGCGCGGAGATCGACGAAAGCAAGATCCCCGACATCGACGCGGCCGAGGCGGCGCGCGAGGCCGTGCCTGTGCGCTACCTGCATCCTGAGCGTACCGACATCCACTTGCTGGACAAGCCGATTTCCTTCGATGATGCCCAGGAGTCTGTCTACCGCCAGCCTGCGCCGCTCGTCCTGGTCGGTTCCGCCGGCAGCGGCAAGACCGCGCTGACCCTGGAAAAGCTCAAGCATGCGGAGGGCTCGACGCTGTATGTCACGCACTCTGCCTATCTGGCCCGCAATGCCCGCGATCTCTACTACGCCAACGGCTTCGAGCATCCAGCCCAGGAGGCGGAGTTCCTCTCGTACCGGGAGTTCGTCGAGTCGATCCGCATGCCGGCTGGCCGCGAGGCGGGCTGGCGGGACTTCGCGGCGTGGTTTGAGCGCCAGCGCCAGCATTTCCGCGAGATTGACGGGCATCAGGCTTTCGAGGAGATCCGCGGTGTGATCACCGCCGGGGCGCACGGTGTGCTGGATCGCGATGCTTACCTGGCGCTGGGCGTGCGGCAGTCGATTTTCGCGCAGGACGCGCGAGGGCGCATCTACGACCTGTTCGAGCGGTATCGCGCATGGCTGGCCCAAAGCGGCCTCTACGACCTCAATCTGGTGGCCCGGGAGTGGCAGCCGCTGGCGGATGCCAGGTACGATTTCATCGTGATCGATGAGGTCCAGGATCTCACCATGGTGCAACTGGCGCTGGTGCTCAAGACCCTCAGGAAGCCAGGCCAGTTCCTCTTGTGCGGCGACTCCAACCAGATCGTGCACCCGAACTTCTTCAGCTGGAGCCAGGTCAAGAGCTTGTTCTGGCATGACCCGCAGCTTGCCGAGCAGCAGGCGCTGCGCGTGCTTGCCGCCAATTTCCGCAACGGCAGCGAGGCAACGCGTGTTGCCAACACGCTGCTCAAGGTCAAGCATCGCCGCTTCGGTTCCATTGACCGGGAGAGCAACTTCCTGGTCGACGCGGTAGGCGGCGACGCTGGCCAGGTGGTGCTGCTGCCGGACAAGGACAACGTCAAGCRTGAGCTTGACCAGAGCATCCGCCAGTCCACGCAATGCGCCGTGCTGGTGTTGCGCGACGAGGACAAGGCCGAGGCGAGAAAGCACTTTTCCACGCCCCTGCTGTTTTCCATCCATGAGGCAAAGGGGCTGGAATACGAGAATATCGTGCTCTATCGCTTTGTCTCCGACCAGCGTGGCGAGTTTGCCGAGATTGCCGAGGGCGTCGACAAGCAAGACCTGGCCGCGGACACGCTGGCCTACCGGCGCGCCAAGGACAAGAGCGACAAATCGCTGGAGGTCTACAAGTTTTTCGTCAACGCGCTCTATGTGGCGCTTACCCGTGCGATCAAGAACCTCTACCTGATCGAGTCCGATACCGCGCATCCGCTGTTCGGCTTGCTCGAACTGGCCCAGGGCGGCCAGGCCAAGGTGGAGGCGCGGCAGGCCACACTCGAAGACTGGCAGAAGGAGGCAAGAAAGCTCGAACTGCAGGGCAAGCAGGAACAAGCCGACGCGATCCGCCGCGGCATCCTCAAGGAGGTGCCGCCGCCATGGCCCGTGTTTGACCAGGCCAAGGTGGAGGAACTGCTGATCAAGGTGTTTCGGGAGCAGGCGCCGGGCGCCAAGCCCAAGCAGCAGCTCTTTGAGATTGCGGCCAGCCACGATGAGCCGGTGCTCGCGGCATGGCTCGTGCAGGAGGCCGGCTTTGCCGCCGCACAGCATTTTGCGGGGCAACGCAGCGGCCTGGCACGCAAGAGCTTTGCGTCTTATTTTGCTGGCAATTTCAAGGAGATCCTGCGGCAATGCGAACGCCACGGCATTGAGCACCGCTTGCCGATGAACCAGACGCCGCTCATGGCCGCCGCTGCCGCCGGCAATGTGGCGTTGGTCGAGGCTTTGCTGGAGCGCGGCGCGGATCGCGAGAACGTTGACCACTATGGCCGCAACGCATTGCACTGGGCCATGCTGGAAGCGTTCCGCTCGCCTCAGTTTGCCGCAGGCCCTTTCGCGGCGCTCTACGAATTGCTGGCGCCGCCGAGCATCGATGTGAATAACGGTGAGCGGCTGGTGCGCATCGACCGGCATTTGTCCGAGTATTTCCTGTTTCAGACGATGTGGGCATTGTTCAAGTCGCGATTCACACACATCCACCGTAAGCCTAACGGTGCATTTGAAACGCAGGCGCTGCTGGAGGCCTGGCAGCACTTGCCCGCGCATGTGGTGCGGCCGGAGCGCAACAAGCGCCAGCACCTGTCCGGCGTCCTGGCGAGAAACGAAGTGGACCGTGACTATGCGTATAACCGCATGCTGTTCAAGCGCTTCGAGCAAGGCTGGTATCAGTTCAGCCCGGCGTTGTCGGTGCGGCGCCGGCATGAAGGGCAAGAGACCTGGGTGCCGATCTATGAAGCGCTCAACCTGCCGTGGATCAACGAGTCCTCCTGGGAAGCCGTCTGGAGGCACATGGATCTTTACCTCGGGCTGGCCCGGATGCCTGACCGCACCGTGCCCATCGCCGCTGAACGTGTCGTGGCGCGATTGAATGCGAGGTGATCCGGGGTGGTGATACGCCTGGCGAACTGTGGCGGACAGGGCGCCGCGCGCCGAGATCGCAGCGGCCTTATCGAGTGGCACCCGGAAGTCTGCTGAAGATATGTTCGCAAGACGCGATAGCAAGTATCGCTGATGCGGCTCACGACTACGCCGCCGCCAAACAGGTTGCGCGGACCCATGGCCGGATACCGTGTCCACTGCGCGAGGCCTTCATAAGGCGTTACGCCGGCTCGCGCGTGCCTGCGAGGATAGTGTGCATTCTGCCGTGCCAGCGGGCGGAAGGGACGGTGGGCCTGTCGATATAGGCCCGGAAAGCCTTGGCGCGCGCATTCGTGTTTGCCGTGATCCATTCCAAGGCGAGAACGGTTTTTTGTTCCGCCACTGGCATCCGCGCGACTGGTGATGGCGTACTGCCTTGCGCCCGGCCGCGTTCCTGTTGTTTATCCTCGCTATAGCGCCGCACTCCTCCCGAGATACGGGGGCAGCTTTGCATCCAGGCCTTCGTTGGATACACGAACGCCCGTCGCCCTCTCACTTTTCGCGCGACGACTGTCACTCAGCGAAAGGCCCGGTTGGGATTCCGACTTCAACATTGTTCGTATCTGACTAAATCGCGACCGGCAGTGCTCGCTCTCGCGTCAGGTCGCTGTAGGCGTCCGCTGCTGCTGTATTCGCCAGAAAAAAAGGAAAATTATTTGTTAAATTTATTAAAAATAGGAATTGTCCGATATTCAACGTTTAATGCTCCTGTTAGTGTTTCGCCCTGATCCAGTGCGGCGGACGCGAATCGCTGTTGGCACCATCCATTTGGTATTAGCGTCTCCAGCCTGACCACGGCCCTGTCCGCGCAGCCATTGAAGGGGGGCGCATGACGTGAAGCAGGCAGGGTACTGGGCAAGACCATTCGTCGATCTCGGGATCGCATCCGCACGCCGGCCTCGCTTGCGCTTGGCCGCTATCGCGGCCAGCACAATGTTCGCCTCCGCGTGGGGGCGCCGCAGTGTGCCGGCACGCGCGGTCGCGGGCCTGCTTGCGCTGACCTTGTGGGTCGGGCCGATGCAGGTCACCCTGCAGCAGGCGCAGCAGGCAGCAGGCGTGCTGGCAGCCGGCGCGGTCGAGCTGGAGGCTCCGGCGATTCACGCGGCCGCCGTCCGTCAAAGCCTGTTGCGCTGGGCGGTTGCACACCTGCCGGTGACGGCCAGCTTCGGTCCGACGGCAGCCTATGCGGCGCCGGTCACGGACCCGAGCGCGCCCTTGCGCTTCACACC
>NZ_JBFTNE010000110.1:0-22758 GCF_056397325.1 Cupriavidus sp. 05N39 | reverse complement strand
AAAAGAGCGGAAAAGAGGGGGCCATGTTTGAGCATCGCCTTAAGGCGATGTGAGTTTGGCCCCCGGCCGCTCTTTTYGYCTGCCGACGAGGGGGGGTCGCCCCATCCGGCGCGCCTTTTTTGCCTACTTTTTTGGCAAGACAAAAAAGTAGGTCGCCGCCCCGCAGGGGTGGTGAAACTGCCTTTGACTTTAAGCTTTTGACTTTGACGTTAAGCAGTTGCAGTTGCAGTTAAACCCCACCCCCTCCCCTCCCCTAATCCAACAAATACGACCGAAGATACTCCGGCATCGTAACCGCCCAACGCAACTCCCGCTCAATCCGCTGCCGCAAGGCATCACTAGCCGCCGGCTCCCCGTGCACCACGAAAGTCCGCCGCGGCGCGCTGCCGAAGCCGCCCAGCCATGTCATCAGTTCGTTGGCATCAGCATGCGCCGAGAGCGAAGTAATCTGCGCCACCGAAGCCTGGATCACAACCTGCTTCCCGTGGATCCGCAACTCCCGCATCCCCGACGCCAGCGCGGCACCGCGCGTACCGGCAGCCTGGAACCCCGACAGCAATATCGTATTGCGCGCATCCTGCCCATACGTCTCCAGGTGATGCACCACCCGCCCTCCGGTAGCCATGCCCCCGCCGGCCAGGATGATCTTGGGCGTATGGTCGCGGTTCAGCCAGACGGACTGCTGCATGCTCTGGATCAGGATGGCCATATTGCAGGCTGCCGCGCAGGCGGCGCGGTCGATCCGCAGTTCGTCCGGGTGCAACGCAAAGACCGTGGTGGCGTCGATGGCCATTGGGCTGTTGAGGTAGACCGGCACGTGCGGAATGCGGTTCTGCTGGCGTAGCTTGTAGAGGCAGTACAGCAGCGCCTGGGTGCGCCCGACGGCAAATGCGGGGATCACCACGCTGCCGCCGCGGCCAATGGTGCGGCTGACGATTTCGCCCAGCGCGTCGAACGGATCGTCCGCGGGATGGGCGCGGTCGCCATAGGTGGACTCCACCAGCAGGTGATCCGCCTCGCGAACGATCTCCGGGGCGCGCATCACGATGTCCTGCTGCCGCCCCAGGTCACCCGAGAATACGATCCGCTTGCCGTCCACATGCAAAGTGACAATCGCCGAGCCGATGATGTGCCCTGCGCGATGGAACTCCGCCTCCACGTCGGCCGTCACCCTCACCCGCGTATCGTAGTGGAACGGGTCGAGCCGGCGCAAGGCGCGCACGGCATCCGCGCCGTCGTAGAGCGGCAGCGCGGGCTGGTGGCGCGAAAACCCCTTGCGGTTGGCGTAGTGCGCATCCTCCACCGCCAGATGCGCGCTGTCGGGCAGCAGGATGTTGCACAGCTGGGCAGTGCCCATGGTGCAGAACACCCGCCCTCGAAAGCCGTTGCGCACCAGCAGCGGCAGGTACCCGCTATGGTCGATATGCGAGTGCGTGAGCACTACCGCATCGAGCGTGGCCGGATCGACCGGCAAGCGGTCCCAGTTGCGCAGGCGCAGTGCCTTGTAGCCCTGGAACAGTCCGCAGTCCACCATGACGCGGCTGTGGCCTGTGTCGAGCACATACTTGGAGCCCGTGACCGTGTCTGTGGCGCCGAGAAATTGCAGTTGCATGGCGGCGCCCTGTCAATGCGACAACAGCAGTGGCACCGGCGCCTGATACATCAGGGTGCGCGTGGTGCCACCCATGACCAGCTCGCGCAAGCGCGAGTGCCCGTAGCCTCCGGCCACCAGCATGTCGGCTCCCAACGCGCTGGCCGCGTCGAGGAGGTTGGCGCCTACCGGCCCCGCCTTCTGCACGTTGCGCACGCCGGCAACAATGCCGTGTCGCTGCAGGTAATGCCGCAAGCCGGCCACCGGCTCCGAGTCTGCCTGCGGCTCGCCGCGATCGTCCCACACGCCGACGACGGTGACGTGGCTGGCGCGCAGCAGCAAGGGCATGGCATCGGCCACGGCGCGGGCCGCCTCGCGCTGCCCATCCCACGCGATGACCACGTGCCCGCCATGCAGCCGCCTGAACTCCGCCGGCGCCAGCAAGACCGGGCGGCCCGCGTTGAGCAGCACGTACTCGGCCGCCCCGGCGCCTAGCAAGGACACATCCTGCGTTGCCACCGGCCGGGCCATCACCACCAGGTCGGCGACGCGGGCTTCCTGCGCCACGACCCAGCCGGTTTCCTCTTCCACCGCGCGATGCGAGTACGGCACGCCCGGCGCGTACGCTTTCATGGTTTCGCTCAGCAACTCTCCCTGCAACACCGCTTGGGACAGCAGCCGGCCACGGGAGGCCGCCAGATGCCGCGCGGCGTCTTCGCCGGCGTCACGGATCGGATCCATGCGCAGGCCGGTGGCGCTGACGCCGGTGATATGCGCGCCAAAGGCGGCTGCCAGGTCGGCGGCCATCCTGATGCGAGACGCGCAGGCGGGATCCGCTCCGAGCGCGACCAGCACRGTCCGGTAGTCCATGATGTACTCCGTGTATTGGCGAGCGCRCCCGCGGGCGGACCCGGAAGACGGCGATATCAGCGGATGGTCACGCGCTGCTGCGGCGAGGCCTCCTTTTTGGGCAGTACCACCCGGAGCACGCCGTTCTCGTAGCTGGCATCGACCTTGCTCTCGTCCACCGTGCTGTCGAGCGTAAAGGCGCGTTGCATCGACCCGCTGTAGCGCTCGCGCCGGATCACGCGCTCGCCGTCCTTCTGTTCGGAAGACTTTTCCACCTTGGCCGAGATCATCACCGTGCCGCGATCGACGGATACTTCAATATCTTCCTTCCTTGCGCCGGGAATTTCCGCGACCAGTTTGTAGTCCTTGTCGGACTCGGTCACATCGACCTTGAACGAGAACCCGCCTTCATTGCTGCCGCGAAAAGCGCGCAACATGCCTTGCAGCATGTCACCCACCGGTTCGATCGATAGCGGGTCGTAAATTCGCACGTTGCTCATTGTCGCCTCCTTGCAGTGAAGAGCCCAAATCGGGATCGGGCCCTTACTTCATGGTGGCACAGCGCCCATATCGCACCTTGTTCCAGATCAAGCGCGGCGTCCTGGGTGCCAGGCGCTAGATATCCCCTTCGTCGAACAGGCGATGGTGGATCGCGTAGCGCACCAGCGCCGCCTCGCTGGGCAACTTCAGCTTCTCCATCAGTCGCATCTTGTAGGTGCTCACCGTCTTGGCGCTGACGCAGAGCCCGGCGGCGATCTCCGTAAGCGGCTCGCCCAGTACAAGGCGGCGGTAGACCTCCATTTCGCGGTCCGACAGGCGCAGGTGGGGATCCTCGCGGTGCTCGTCCTGCAGGCTGTTGGCCAGTTTCTCGGCCATCGCGGGGCTCACGTAGATGCCACCGGCCGCGACCTTGCCGATGGCGCTGACCAGTTCCGTGGCCGCGCTTTCCTTGGTCAGATAGCCCGCCGCCCCCGCCCGGAACGCGCGCACCACGTATTGCTCCTCGGCATGCATGGTTAGTACCAGGATACGCAACTCGGGCTGCTCCACGCGCAACTGCCTGATCAGTTCCAGCCCGCTGCGGCCGGGCATGGAGAGGTCGAGCAGGATGACGCGGGGCTTGCAGTCGCGCGCCATCTGGAGCACGGCGTTGCCATCCACCGCCTCGGCCACCACCTCGAAGCCGCCTGCGCGGCTCAGGATATGGCGCAGGCCGTCGCGTACCACGGCGTGGTCGTCGGCGATCATCACGGGAATCATGTGCTTGCCTCCACGCTCGAGGTCAGGCCAAGCGGGAAGCGTACGGTCAGGCAGAAACCACCGCCTGGTGCCTGCCTGGTCGCCACTGTGCCGCGAAGCAGCCGTGCGCGCTCCCGGATCCCGACCAGCCCCAGCGATACGCGCTCGCCGCCGGCTGGCGGCGTGGCGGCATTGCCGCGGCCATTGTCCCGCACTGTCAGTTCGTAGTGGTCGTCCTGGCGAACCAGTTCGATATCGACCCGGTCGGCGTGGGCATGCTGCACGACATTGCTGAGCGCCTCCTGCACGATACGGAATACCGCGGTGGCCGCGCGCTCGCCAACGTCTTCCTCCTCCGCGGCGTGGGTGATGACGGTGATGCCATAGCGCGCGGAGAACTCCTTCGCCAGCCATTCGATCGCCGGGATCAGGCCAAGCTCGTCCAGCAATGCCGGGCGCAGGTCGGCCGCGATGCGCCGCACCGAAGCCACGGTCTCGTCAATCACAAGGTGCATGGCGGCGGCCTGGTCCAGCAGGTCAGGAGGCGTTCCCGCGTCCTTGAGATCACTTGCAAGGATCGCCAGGTCCATCTTCAGCGCGCTCAGCCGCTGGCCGAGGTCGTCGTGCAGTTCGCGGGCAATGCGGCGCCGCTCGTCTTCCCGCGACGCCTGGACCCGGTCGGACAACTGCTGAAGCTCTTCCCGCGAGCGCCGCAAGGCCGCCTCCGCCCTCACCCGCTCCGTGGTGTCCCGCAGGATGACGGTAAACAGCTTGCCGCCACCGTCCTGGGTCTGGGAGATCGATGCTTCGATCGGGAACTCCGTTCCGTCCTGGCGCAACGCATGCAGCACACGCTGCTGGCCCATCTGCCGTTCCGTGACCCCCGTCACGCCGAAGCGGCGCACGTGCGCCTCATGCGATACACGGAAACGCGCCGGCATGAAATCCCCAAGCGGCTTGCCGATCGCCGCTGCGGCTTTGCAACCGAAAAGACGCTCCGCCGTGGGGTTGAACAGCACGATGTGCTGCCCTTCGTCCACCGTGATGATGGCCTCCATCGACGAACGGATGATCCCTGCCAGCCGGGCTTCGCTTCCCTGGGTACGCGCCAGGTTCTCTTGCGCGGCGCGCCGCAGCCGCCGCAGGCGTACCAGCAGCAAGGCCAGCATGACAGCCACCGCCAGGCCCCAGGCACCAAGCATGGGCGCGGCAAGGCCGCTTGCCTCGGGAGCGAGCGCGGAGACGAACCAGAGCACCAGCAGCATGAACAGCAAAAGCATCGCGCCGGCTGCCACCAACTCGCCAAGCGTGGCGTACAGCGATGTCTTAGGGGAAGGCGGGTCCGGTGGTGGAGGCTGATTAGTCGCCATGGCTGGTCGCGAAATGCTCCCGGAGGCTCCCGGAGGGTCAGCGAGCCCCGCGGGGATCGCCGCAGACTCTGCTGTAAAGGTAGCCGATTTGTGCGAAATGCACACGCTGRCCGGGATGCGCTCGCCATTCTGCGAGGCCGAAGTGGCTGGCGCTATCGGCCAGATAGCTGAAGGCCCTTGTCAGGTTTCCCTGACAAGGGCCTTCTCTTTCCGGACGACACTCTCAGCCGTCCCTTCTTTCCGGCTGCCCCGCCGTTCACCATACTCGGACACATGAACCTGCCCGCCCGTCCTGCCCCCCTGACCGTGCTGTTGCTTGAGGACTCCACCCTCATCGGCTCGCGGCAGACCAGGATGCTGCGATCGATCAGGGAGCTGGAGTTGCTCGCCTTGGCCCGGGATCCGCGTGCGGCGCTGCTGGCAGCCCAGATCCTCCTGCCCGACGTCGTCATTCTCAGCCTGGGCCGGTACGGAGGATCCTGGCTGAAAGTGCTGGAGGAACTGAAGCGGATGCGCCGCCATGCAACGGTGGTAGTCCTGAGCAACTGCTCGGTGCCGCCGATGCGCAGCGCCTACCTGCAGGCGGGCGCATCGCTCTTTTTCGACAAGACCATGGAGTTCGACGCGCTGCGTAGCGCGCTGCTCCGCCTCGCGGCGGACAAAAGAGCCGCGAGAACAACAGAACCGGAAGACGCCACGGCATAGCCCGCGCCGTCCTTTACGCCGGCAAGACGCAGCGCCGGCGCCGACAGCAAGAGCGCACCACAACCGTGGCCAGCCGAACCGGCGGGGGCCAGAAGACAAAGGAAACTGCCATGTCAGAGTATCTGCAGCGGGAAGCACCGTCAGACGCGCACATAGGATTCCTCGACGCCGAGGTCCTCGCGTCCCCGCACGGGGATAGTGCGCCACCTGCCGGCGTGGCCCACAGGGCAAACTGCTCAAGCTGCGCAATGCGCGCCATCTGCATGGGCRGCAACCTGAACGATGCGGATCGCTCCAGGCTCGATACCACAATCCATAACTGGCGCATGGTCCGGCGCGGCGAGGCGCTTTACCGCGCCGGCGACGCGTTCCAGAGCATCTACGCCCTGCGCTCCGGATCGTTCAAGACGGTGGTCTCGCACCAGAACGGCTGCGAACAGGTGAGCGGCTTCTTCCTCACTGGCGAGACGCTTGGGCTCGATGGCATCTGCACCGAGCACCACGCCTGCGACGCCATTGCCCTGGAAGACAGCGCCGTATGCGTGATCCCCTTCCACCTGCTCGAAGCGCTCTGCCGGGAAATGCGCTCCCTGCAACAGCACGTGCACCGGATGCTAAGCAGCGAAATCGTGCGTGAATCAGGTGTCATGCTGCTGCTCGCCAGCCTTTGCGCCGACCAGCGCGTGGCGGCATTCCTGCTCAATATCTCGGCGCGCCAGCATGCGCGCGGCTACTCCCGCAGCGAACTCACCCTGCGCATGACGCGCGAAGAAATCGGCAGCTACCTGGGCATGAAGCTCGAGACCGTCAGCCGCACCTTGTCGCGCTTCCAGCGCGACGGCTTCATCGATGTAAAAGGCAAGCGCGTGACACTGCTGGATCTTGACGCGCTGGACCGGATCTAGGCCGGATCCGGAAACCTGGCAAGGCGCGCGGCCCCCGATATCCAGCTCGTGCGGCAGCGTGCGCGCCCGCCTGGGCCCAATGCCAGGAATCTTCAGCAACCCGGCCACCGAGCCTGGCACCTCCCCGTGCAGACGCAGCGGCATCGCCTGCACGCTTTCGCGCAGGCCGCGCACCACGCGTGCCGCCTTGTGCCGGCTTGACGTCCGTCAGGAATATGCGTGGTTCGGCTTGCGGCTGCAACCGCAATGCCTAGACTGCAGAGAGTCGATGCGGCGGGCTCACGGGCGGGCTCGCCGCTTTCGCCGTTTCCGTCGTTTTCTTTGCTCTCGCCCCGGGGGGCCATCCATGACCATCAAACAGATCATTTTCCCCAAAGCCCGCCCCTCTTATTGCCCGGCCGCTCTCTCTCTGGAATGCCCTGTCAGCGTGAACGGCACGCCAGCCAGCTACGCGATCACGGCCGAGGCGCTGGAAGACCACTTCGGTGCGCGCTCGCACCGGCCGGAGGACCTGATCCAGGCCTTCGAAGGACACCGCGACGATATCGAAGGGGTGGCCCGGCAACTGTTCGAAATGACCGCGGCACACAATATTGTGCTGCACAGCGGTCATTTTCGCTTTGCGGTATAGCGCACCCGCGCCGGCACGCCCGGGTGGATCATGGCATTGCGTGAACTGACCAGCCGCCGCTTGGACGACGGGGCGGAAGAGCACTGCGCGGCCTGGGACATCGTGCGGGCCGGGCGCGCGCGGATGGTGGCGCTCAGCGCGCCGCGGATAAGGGGGGACCGGAAATTGCGGGTGCCAGCGTGAAYGATGCCCCCGGACAAGCGGCTTGCGCTGGATCAAGTGCTGGCGCCGGGGCTGGCGGATACTCCGGTCAACACCGGCCAGGCGCACGGCTGAATTCCGATCTGGCGCCCTCCCGTGCCCGCGCAAGCACGGATGCACCCCAACCGCCCCGACCACGATGAGCATCCGCAACCTGGAACACCTGTTCCGTCCGCGCTCGGTCGCCGTGATCGGCGCGTCCGGGCGCCCGCACAGCGTAGGCGCCACCGTGTTGGCCAACCTCTGTGCCGGCGGCTTTGCCGGCCCGATTTACGCGGTGAACCCGAAGTACCGGGAACTGAACGGCCAGCCCTGCTACCACCGCCTCGCCGCGCTGCCCGATGTGCCCGATCTGGCCGTGATCTGCACGCCGCCCGATACGGTGCCGGGCCTGATCGCCGAACTCGCCGGACGCGGCACCCTGGCCGCCGTGGTCCTGACCGCTGGACTGGCGCGTGCGGCCGGATCCAGCGGGGAGACGCTGCAACAGGCGATGCTCGGCGCCGCCAGGCCGCACCTGCTGCGCATCCTCGGTCCCAACTGCGTGGGCCTGATGGTGCCGGGGCTGGGGTTGAACGCCAGCTTTGCACATGCGCCCGCCCTGCCCGGCAAGCTGGCCTTCGTCTCGCAATCCGGCGCGCTGACCACGGCGGTGCTCGACTGGGCGCGATCGCGCCAGATCGGTTTTTCGCACTTCGTCTCGCTGGGCGACAGCGCCGACGTCGACCTGGCGGACGTACTCGACTACCTCGGCAGCGAACCGGACACGCAGGCGATCCTGCTCTACGTGGAAGCGGTCAGGTCCGGCCGCAAGTTCATGTCCGCCGCGCGCGCGGCCGCGCGCAACAAGCCCGTGCTGATCATCAAGGCCGGGCGGGTTCCCGAAGGCGCGAAAGCGGCTACGTCGCACACGGGCGCGCTGGCGGGCGCCGACGATATCTATGACGCGGCGATACGCCGCGCCGGCATGCTGCGCGTGTATTCCACCGAGGAAATGTTCGATGCGGTGGAGACGCTTGCGCGTGCGCGGCCGCTGGCCGGCGATCGCCTGGCGATCATGACCAACGGCGGCGGCGCGGGCGTCATGGCTACCGATGCCTTGATCCTCGGCGGCGGTCGGCTGGCCACGCTGGAGAACGGCACGCTCAAGCAGCTGGACAAGGTGCTGCCGCCGACCTGGTCGCACGGCAATCCCGTCGACATCGTCGGGGATGCTCCCGTCGAACGCTATGCGGAAACCCTGCAGCTGCTTGCGGCGGACCCTGGCGGCGATGCCATCCTGATCATCCACGCGCCCACGGCGATCGTGCTCAGCAGCGATATCGCCATCGCCCTGACAAGCAAGCCGTTGACAGCATCGCGCCCCGTATTTGCGAGCTGGCTTGGTGGCGACTCGGTGGCGCACGCGCGCCAGATCTGCCGGCACGCCGGGCTCCCCACCTACGACACGCCAGAGCAGGCGGTGCGCGGCTTCCTGCAGGCCGTGGCCTATCGCCATAACCAGGAACTCCTGATGGAGACGCCGCCATCGGTGCCGGCCGGCCCCGCGCCTGACACCGAACGCGCGCGCCAGTGCATCCGCGATGCGCTAGCCGCAGACCGGCCGATGCTGACAGAGCCCGAGGCCCGCACCGTCCTCGCAGCCTATGGCATCCCCGTAGTGGAGACCCGGACCGCCGGCGATATCGACACCGCCGTCGCCGCCGCCGAAGCCCTCGGCTTTCCGGTTGCCGTGAAAATCCTGTCGCGGGATATTACGCATAAATCGGATGTGGGCGGCGTGGCGCTGAACCTGCAGTCGGCTGGCCAGCTGCGGCAGGCCCTGGAGCGCATGCAGGCCCGCATTCGCGGCGAACAACCCCGGGCCCGGCTCGATGGCTTCACCGTGCAGCGTATGATCAGCCGGCCAGGCGCGTTCGAACTGATCGTGGGCGCCACCACCGATCCGGTGTTCGGCCCGGTGGTGCTGTTCGGCCACGGCGGCACCGCCGCGGAGCGCATCGCCGACCGCGCCATCGCCCTGCCGCCGCTGAACGTCAGCCTGGCGAAAGATCTTGTCAGCCGCACGCGGATTGCGAAGCTGCTCGACGGCTACCGGGACCAGCCGCCAATCCGGCACGACGCCCTGTACCAGGTCCTGATGCAACTGTCGCAACTGCTGTGCGACCTGCCGGAAATCGTTGAGCTCGATATCAATCCGCTGCTGGCCGATGGCGCCGGCGTGCTGGCGCTGGACGCGCGAATCGGCGTGGCCCCCGCCATGCAGCCTGGGGCCGCCCGCCTTGCCATCCGCCCCTATCCCAAAGCGCTTGAGGAAACGGTGACATGGCACGGCGCACCATTGCTGCTGCGCCCGGTGCACCCCGAAGACGAGCCCGCTTACCAGGCATTTTTCGCCGCCCTGGCGCCGGAGGATATCCGCATGCGTTTTTTTTGCATGATCCGGCAGCCGCCGCACACCCAGCTCGCACGCATGACCCAGATCGACTACGCACGCGAGATGGCGTTCGTCGCCGTCAGTCCGGCAGGCAGCGGGCCGAAGGCCATCCTGGGCGAAGTAAGGGCCGTGGCCGACCCCGACAACCTGCGTGCCGAGTTCGCCGTGACGGTGCGCTCCGACTGCAAGCGCCAGGGCATCGGCGGCCTGCTGCTGCGCAAGATGGTGGCCTATTGCCGCGCACACGGCACGCGGGAACTGGTCGGGACCACGCTGGCGACCAATACGGCGATGCTCCGGCTCGCCGAAAGCAGCGGCATCCACGTTCTGCGCGGCGACCGGCCGGCCAGCGACGGCGTGGAACTCCGCCTTTTGCTGACGGAGCCATCCGCGGCCAATGCGCCATGACCGGTCCGCCCCGCCATGGCCGGCTCCTTTGGCGAGCAGAATGCGCAAGCCGTCGTGATCGCCGAACCCTTCTAGCGCGGCCGAAGTGCGCGCGCCCTTGCTACAGCGCGCCATTGGTGTGATCTACCTGCCAGAATCGGAGCGAGCAAGCCACTATTTCGCCGCCGCCATTGCAGCGGCTGTATTGCGGACTCACCTTGCGGACACCCCTTGGCGGGTCCGGACGCGGGAAAAACCGGCGAGGTTCATCGCCTGCCGCCCGGCGCCCCGAACATGTGCTCCTGCTTGCGCTGGCATGGCGTGCAGCGCCTGGCGGTGGGGTACGCTTGCAGGCGCGGAAAGGGAATGGGCTCGCCGCAGTCCTGGCACGCGCCGTAGCGCAGCTTGCCGATGCGCGCCCGCGCCGCTGCAATGTCGGCCAGTTCCATGCGGTAGTGCTCGGTCATCGCATCGTCCATGCGCTCCCCAGCGGTCTGCCCGGCAAGTTCGGCGTTGCCGCCCGGCTCGGCGCCCGCGGACACAGTGCGGGTCACGGCCACCGCATCCATCTGGCCGCGGATCCTTTGCTCGATGCCGTCCAGCAAGGCAACCAGGCTGGAGAGTTGCTCTTTGGTCAATTCGGACATGGTGCACTCCCGGTGCGCGTCGAGGCGAGTCCACTCAATGATGCAATGACGCCGGGCCAGCGGCTTGCGCCAGATCAAATGTCGTGATGCGGATCTTGTCGCCCCCAGCGGCATCCCGGATAACGCCGGGGGCGGCAGGGACCATGGCGCCGGCCCTGGGCTTGGGCGGCCGCCACCATTCGGATCCTGCCGCGCAGCCCGCGCAAAGGATGGCCGCAAGGCAAACCGCGAGGCCGCGCAAACGCGCGGCGCCGCTGCCCAAGCCCTCATCGGAACGTTTCATCCGCATTGCCGCTCTCCCGTCGCCGGCGCAGCGGCTGCCGGCATGAAGCATCCGCAGCGTTGCGCGCCAGACCCCTGTGCCGCTTCAATATAGGCGGGTAGCCGCCGCCCGGCTTGATCCCCGTCAAGCTAGCTTCCGGTGGCCCGCATAGCATGGAAGCATGACCTGTCCAGAGTGCAAACAGGGAGACAGCTACCCAGGGAGATCCCAGCATGGATTCGGCGGTACTCACGCAAGCCCTGATGTGCCCCGCGGCCTACCCGCACCCRGTAGACAAAGTCAGCCTCATCGAGACGCACATTTCGCAAGTCTTCCTGGCCGGCTCCTTTGCTTACAAGGTGCGCAAGCCTGTGCACCTCGACTTCGTCGATTTCTCCACGCTGGCCGCGCGTAAAGTGGATTGCGAGGCCGAAGTGGAATTGAATCGCAGGATGGCGGCGGCGCTCTATCTCGGCGTGGTACCGGTCGTGGCGGGGCCATGCCAGCGCGATGTCCGCGTGGAAGGTACTGGCGAGGCGCTGGAGTTTGCGGTGAAAATGCGCCGCTTCCGGCAGCGAGACCTGCTTTCCGCCATGGCGGAGACAAATCGGCTGACCGGTCTCCATATCGAAACGCTGGCCCGCCGGCTTGCGGCGATCCACTTGGCTGCGCCCGTGGCCGGCGACGGCACCGGCCACGGCACGCCGGCGCGGATCACGGCGGTGATGGAACAGGCCTTGGCCGGCGTCGCCGCTCTCGCCTCCGGCACGGCTGCGGCGGCACGCGTGGCGGCGCTCCTGCGCGAACGGGCCGCGGCCCTGCAGCGCGCGTTTGCCAAACGGCTGGCAAGCGGTCATGTGCGGGAGTGCCACGGCGACCTGCACCTTGGCAATATCGTCATGATCGATGGCGCGCCCACGCCTTTTGACTGCCTTGAGTTCGATGCCGGGCTGCGCTGGATCGACACGATCAGCGATACCGCCTTTCTCTTCATGGATCTGCTGCATGCTGGCCGGCAAGACCTTGCCTATTGCCTGATCAATACCTACCTGGAATGCAGCGGCGACTATGCCGGCCTGACCGTGCTGCCGTTCTACACGGCGGTGCGCGCCGTGGTGCGCGCGCGCGTGCTGCTTGAGCGGGCGCGCCAGCGCAGCGTGGGGGGAACCAGCACCGCCGAACAAGCGGCGGCGACGCAGGTGCGCTGCAACGATCTGCTTGCGCTGGCCTGTGGCGTCCTGACGCGCCGGCCGGGCGCGATTATCATCATGCATGGCCTCTCCGGCAGCGGCAAAAGCACCGTTTCAGAGCAACTGGCGCTGGCCGCGGCCATGGTCCGCGTACGCTCCGACGTGGAGCGCAAGCGTCTGCCGCGTGGCAACCCCACGCTGCGTCATGATCATTACTCGCCTGGCGATACCGCCCGCGTCTACCGGCGGCTGCTGGGAATCTGCCGGCTTGGCAGCGGCGCGGGCGTTCCGATGATCGCCGACGCGACCTTCCTGGCGCGCGAGCAGCGGCTGCGTTTCGCATCGCTGGCCGCGCGCCGGGGCGTGCCTTTTTCCATCGTCGATTGCAATGCCGACCTGGCTACCCTGCGCGAACGCATCGCCACGCGCGCGCGCCAGGGCGGCGACCCGTCCGACGCGGACCTTCAGGTGCTGGAGTGGCAACGGCGCGCGCAAGAGCCATTGGGCAGCGACGAATGGGGCCATGTGGTGCGCATTGCCGGCGCCGGATCAGCCGGCTGATGCGGGTCAGGCCGCGCGATCGATGCCGAGCCGAGCCCGAAGCGATATCGCTGAACGAGGACCAGGTGCCGTTGCCGGCGCGGAATGCTGGGCTTTCCCGTCAGCGCCATAACGCAGTAAGCGCGGTAAGCGCAGTAAGCAAGGGCGCTGAGGCAACAACGCGGTAGCGCGCGGGCGCGGCGGCTCAGGCCTCTTTCGGCGAAAGCCACGCAGGCCGCTGCGCGCTCCCGGCACGTCCGTTCGCGGCTTCCACCTGGTCCGCGAAGGCGCGCAGGTCCGGCAGTGCCGCCCCGCTGGCCACCTCGCTCTGGCGCAGCGCCAGTACCGGCGACGACGGCGCCGCGGCCAGGCGGGAAACCTCCGCCGCCGCAGTGAAGGCGCCTTGCCGCGCCATCACGCAGATCACCGAGGTCTCGCAGGTCAGCGGCAGGTGGTCGCGCAGGAAGCTGCGCATGGGAGCGGCAAGGTGGCCGACCCAGACGGGCGCGACGATGACAAGCCGCCGGCACTTGTCCAGCGCCGGGCCGGCGTAGCGGTAGCCTACGCGCCGGTGCAGCACGATATCGAACACGCAGCGCGCATCGCCCAGCAAGCCGGCGCGGCTGGTCTGGTCGCTGACCTCCGCGAGCGGCCAGCCCGAATACGCCGCCAGTGCTTCCGCGGCCTGCCGGGCCGTTCCGGTGCGCGAGTAATAGACGATCAGGATGTCTTCCATCAATGGCTCCTCAACGCTGGATCCGGGTAGTCCGCGTGCCGGCCAGCGACAGGTTGATCATGATGCTGGCGTACTGCATGACATTCCCGCGCCGCTGGTGTGCCAGCAACCAGTCTGGGAAGCGTCCGGAGGGGGACCATTGATTCACGTCAAGCCAGTTGCCACGCTTTTGCCCGCTGACGCCCCGTTACGCCGCGGCCGGGGGCGCATGCACCAGCAGTACCGGCTGGCGGCATTGCCGCACCAGCCCCTCCGCCACGCTGCCCATCAGCAGGCGCCGCACGCCGCGTCGCCCGTGCGTGCCCACCACGATCAGCTCGGCATGCGTTTGTTGCGCCGCCTGCTCGATCGCGCTGGCGACGTCGCCCAGCGCCAGCGGCTCGTCCACGATCAGCGTCTTGCATGCCACCTGCTGCGCAGCGGCCTTGGCCTTGGCCTCGTCCAGCAGGGACTGCCCGCCTTCGAGCAGGCTGGCGCGCAGGTCTGTCAGGTCGACATAGCCAACCTCGTACCTGAGGTAGCTGTTATCGATGACATGCATCACGGTGACTTCCGAGCCCATCGCGGCGGCCAAGTGGAGAGCCTCCGCCAGCGCCCGGTCGGCCGATTCGCTGCCGTCCACGGCAACCAGGATCTTGCTGTACATCCTCTACCTCCCGCACCCGCGGCAAGCCCGCTTTCAACATTTCCAGTCTGGACGTCCGCGCGAAGTCCATGTTGATTTGGATCATGGCTTGCGCAGCTTTCCGGGGGCACCGCCTTGCGTGCCCCGTTGACGTGGATYAGGCGCCGGCGGCCGGCATGGCCTAGCATGAAATCCGGGCGCCTCATGGTGAGGCCGCGGAGGATGGCAATATGCAGGATTCAATGCGCGCGATGGTCTTCGACGGCGCCGGACCGGTTCTGCGCCTGGCACGCGTGCCGGTACCGCGTCCGGGCCCTGGCGAGGTCCGTATCGCCGTAAGCACTTGTGGCGTGTGCCGCACCGACCTGCACATTCTCGACGGCGAACTCGCGCACCCCAAAAACGCGCTGATTCCCGGACACGAGATCGTCGGCAGGATCGAATCCTGCGGCGAAGGCGTGAGCGGCCTCGCCCCTGGCGACCGGGTCGGCGTACCCTGGCTCGGGCAGACCTGCGGGCACTGCGGCTTCTGCGCGGCGCAGCGCGAAAACCTGTGCGACACGCCCCAGTTCACCGGCTATACGCGCGACGGCGGCTATGCCGAGTACGTCGTGGCAAACAGCCGCTATTGCTTTCCCATCCCGGAGCGCTACGACGACGTGCATGCGGCGCCCCTGCTGTGCGCGGGCCTGATCGGCTACCGCACGCTGCGCATGGCCGGAGACGCGCGGCGTATCGGCATCTACGGCTTCGGCGCGGCGGCCCACCTGGTGACGCAGATCGCAGTGGCGCAGCAGCGCGAAGTCTTCGCCTTCACGCGGCCCGGCGACCCCGCCGCCTGCCAGCTCGCCCGCGACACCGGAGCCTGCTGGACGGGTCCCAGCGACCAGCCCGCGCCACGGCCGCTCGATGCCGCGCTGATTTTCGCGCCGGTCGGCGCGCTGGTGCCGATGGCGCTGCAAGCCGTCGCCAAGGGTGGCACGGTGGTCTGCGGCGGCATCCACATGAGCGACATCCCTGGCTTTCCGTATCGCCTGCTATGGGAGGAGCGGTCGATCGTGTCGGTGGCCAACCTCACGCGCGGAGATGGCCTCGCATTGATGGGGATCGCGCAGGCCACACCGCTGCGCACCGCCACCACCGTCTATCCGCTGGAGCAGGCGGGTGCCGCGCTGGACGACCTGCGCGCGGGCCGCCTGGCCGGCGCGGCGGTATTGCGCGTCGCCCAGGCTGCTTGACGTACGTCAATACGCCAACTGTGCCGCGCCTTATGCTGCTGGTGGACGCGGCGCCCATGCGCGCCCGCCTTGCGACATCCAGCCCGGAGGCACGGATCATGTACCAGAAAATTCTGCTCGCGGTGGACGGCAGCCGTTCTTCGGAACTGGCCCTGAGCCAGGCCATCACGGTCGCCAAGGCGACCGGCAGCGAGGTAAAGGTGCTCTTCGTCGCGGACGACAGCGATATCCTCTTCTCCGTTGGCAGCTACGATCCCGACAAGCTGATGGAAGGTATCCTTGCCGTGGGGCGCGACGCGCTGGCGGCCGCCGCCACGCGCCTGGCGGAAGCCGGCGTTCCGCATACGACCAAGGTCCTCGAGACGCCCGTTTCCCCCGGGCAGGTCTCCGCTACCATCGTGGAGGAAGCCGACCGCTGGGATGCGGACCTGATCGTGGTCGGCACGCACGGCCGACGCGGCTTCCGGCGCCTGGTCATGGGCAGCGTGGCTGAAGGCGTGGTGCACAAGAGCAACAAGCCGGTGCTGATGGTCCGCAGCGAGATCCCGGAGTGAATGCGCAACGGGGACCGCGGGCCCCATGCCGGCGGCACCTGTCCGCCGTATGGACAAGATGGATGGCTGGAATACAGGAGCCGATCCTTTGACAAGCACGCCACAGTGACAAGCGCTCCACAGTTAAGGGGCCGACCGCGCCCGACGTTTCCCCGACCGGCCATGCACGGGCAGATGCGTGGCACTTCCTTTTTCCGCCGCAACGGCGCGGCCGTGCGCGGAATCGTGGCCGGCTTGCTGGGCGCGTGGGCCTTGAGCTGCCATGCGGGCACGCTGGCCGCGGATACCACGCTCTGGTTCTCGCAGGGCCGCCCCACCGCCGAAGCACGGCAGGCGGCCGATATCCTCGCCGCCGCCGCGGCCGACGGGCTGGAACCCCGCGACTATGACGCCGGGGACCTGCGCCGCGCGCTTGGCCAGGCGGCGGACGGCCCGCCGCTGGCGCCTGAAGCCGTGGACTTGCTTGACGACAGGCTGACGGCGGCGATGGAACACTATCTCGCCGACCTGCACGGCGGCCGGGTCGATCCGCGCACGATCCACGAGAATTTTGCCGCGGCGCCGGACGGCCAGTTCAATCCGTCGGCCTACCTGCGCGCAGCCGTCGCCGGGCACGATCTGCCCGAGGCAGTCCAGCGGGCGGCGCCGGCGTTCCCGCTCTATGGCACCCTGCGCGGGGCGCTTGCCCGCTATCGCGCGCTGGCTGGCCATGCGGCCTGGCAGGCACCACTGCCACCGCTGCCGGGCAGGAAGCTGGTGAGCGGCCAGGCCTACGCCGGCGTGCCGGCGCTGACGCAGCGCCTGATCGCCCTCGGCGACCTGCCCGTGGACACGCCAGCCCCGGAACGCTACGAAGGCGCGATGGTGGATGGCGTCAAGGCGTTCCAGGCCCGCCACGGGCTGGACGCGGACGGCGAGATCGGCGCGGGAACGTTCGCCCAGCTGAATGCGCCGGTCGCCGGCCGCGTACGGCAGATCGAGCTGACGCTGGAGCGCCTGCGCTGGACGCCCTTGCTGGAAGGCCCGCGCATGATCGTGGTCAACGTGCCGGAGTTCGTGTTGCGTGCCTACGAGGTCCACGACGCCCATGTCCAGGTCAAGGCGGAGATGAAGGTCATCGTCGGCAAGGCGCTCGACACGCGGACACCGCTCTTCAAGGAGGACATGCGGTTTATCGAGTTCAGCCCATACTGGAACGTCCCGCCCTCCATTGCGCGCGCGGAGACCGTGCCCAGGCTGCGCCGCGACCCCGGCTATTTCGAGCGGCAAGGCTTCGAGTTCGTCGGTGGCGACGGCAAGGCGGTGACCACGCTATCGGCGGCCAGCCTGGACGCCGTCCAGCGCGGGCAACTGCGCATCCGGCAGCGGCCGGGACCGATGAATGCGCTTGGCGACATCAAGTTCATCTTCCCCAATAACGACAATATCTACCTGCATCACACGCCCGCGCCCGGCCTGTTCGCGCGCGGCCGGCGCGACCTGAGCCATGGCTGCATCCGTGTCGAGGAGCCGGTGGCGCTGGCCAGCTTTGTGCTGCAGGACACACCCGGCTGGACCGAAGCGCGCATCCGCGAGGCCATGGAGCGGGGACAGTCCAGCACGCTGCGGCTGCCACAGCCGCTGCCGGTGGTGCTCGCGTACGGCACTGCCATCGTCAAGGCCGACGGGCGCGTTTATTTCTTCCCCGATATCTACGGGCTCGACAAGGTGCTGGACGAGGCGCTGCGGCAACGGTCCGCCAGCCGGCGGGCTTTTGCCTCGGCGCCAATGCGCCCACAATCGCCGTATTAGTCCAGGGAAAAGCGTCCGATGACCAAACCGCCGAGCGAACCCCGCCGCCTGTTCCTGAGCCGCACCGGCAAGCTGGCCCTGGCCGGCGCCGTGCTGCCGCTGGCGCCTTTGCCTGCCCTGGCAACGCTGCCGGACGCCCGCGGCCTCGCCTTCGACCACACCCACACCGGCGAGCGCATCGCCGTGGTCTACGCCGTGGGCGAGCAGTTCGTGCCCGAGTCGCTGGCCGCGCTCAACCGGTTCCTGCGCGATCACTACTCCGGCGAGGTCGGCGTCATCGACCCGCAACTGTTCGCACTGCTTTACCGCCTGAAACAAACACTGTGCTGCGAGGCGCCCTTCCAGGTCATCTCCGGCTATCGCAGTCCGGCCACCAACGCGCGCCTGCGCAAGACGCGCGGCGGCGGCGTGGCCAGCCATAGCCTGCATATGGACGGCAAGGCCATCGATATCCGCCTGCCCGGCGTGCCGCTGGCCGAGCTGCGCGATGCCGCCCTGTCGCTGCGTGGCGGCGGCGTGGGCTTCTATCCGCAAGAGCAGTTCGTGCACGCGGACACCGGGCGCGTGCGCGACTGGTAGTCAGTCGGTCACCTCCGGTCGCCCGGCGACGGCGCAATGTCGCTGCTTTCTCCTCGATTGCCTCGATTGCCATGATCGCCGCTCCGTCCCTTCTCAGGCCAAATAATTGATATACAATTACATCAATCGAAATATGATGACCTGGGCACTGGCCGGCTGACGCTTCCGGGCTGCATACCGGCTAGCCCTGGCTGGCGAAGGACAGGTATGCGGATCCGGCTGTCAGGCGATGCTCCCGAGTTCGGCGCTGCGGTGCGCCGCGGCCTGGATGGCCTCGACGAACAGGGCCTGGAGATGGTTCTTTTCCATGGCGCCGATGCCTGCGGCAGTCGTGCCGCCGGGCGAGGTCACCCGCTGGCGCAGCGTGGCGGCTGCCTCGCTGCTGCCCCGCGCCAGCGCAGCGGCGCCCAGGAACGTCTGCTGCGCGAGCTGGGTGCCCTGCCAGGCCGGCAGGCCGAGCTTTTCCGCGGCTTGCTCCATGGCTTCGATGAAGTAGAAGACATAGGCGGGGCCGCTGCCGGACAGCGCGGTGATGGCGTCCAGCTGGTCTTCGCGCTCCACCCACGTGACCTCGCCGACAGCGCCTGCGATGGTATCCGCCATCTTCCGGTCGGCTGACGACAGGGTCCTGGCCGCCGCCATGCCGGTGATGCCCTGGCCGATGAGCGCCGGTGTGTTCGGCATCGCGCGGACCAGGCGCGGGCGGTTGCCGAGCCAGTCCGCCAGCGCCTGCAGCCGGATGCCGGCTGCCACGCTGATCACCAGCGCATCACCGAGGCATTCGCGCAGGGATTCGCAGACTACGCGCATGACTTGTGGCTTGACGGCAAGGACCACGACGTCCGCATCCGTGAGCGTGCGATCGGCGGCGGGCAGTACCCGGAGCCCATACTCGCGGGCCAGGCGCTCGCGGATGCCCTCGACGGGATCGATGACGGTCAGGTTTTCCACGGCGGCGCCATTCGCCAGCACGCCGGCAATGATGGCGCTTGCCATATTGCCGCCACCGACGAACACTATTTTGAGCTTGTTCAGCATTTCATCTCCCATCTCGTTTGCATCATGCAAGCGAACAACAATCCCCACTGCGCGCGCCACGGGCCATGCCCTGCCGCGCGCGTGAGCACCAAATACGACAGGATCGACAGTGGAACCAAAATCAACCCGCGCCCGCAAGCCGGCGGCGACAGTCAATGAAGATCAGCCGGTGGAAAAAACCAGACAACCGGATCCCACCGATTCGGCCCTGTTTGTCGGCTCCACCGCCAAGACCTTCCGCGTTCTRCATGCCTTCGACGGGCCGATCCGCCATATGACGCTGGCCGATATCGCCAAGGCCGCGCAGCTCGACCGCAGCGCGACGCAACGCATCGTCTATACGCTGGAAACGCTCGGCTACCTGCGCCGGATCGCGGAAACAAAGACCTATGGCCTCACGTCGAAGCTGCTGCAGTTCTCCTTCAACTACGTCCGCGCCAACGAACTGATCGACAAGGCACTGCCCTACCTGCAGGACATCAACCGCACCGTGGGCGAGACCACCAACCTGCAGGAACTCGACGGCCATGAGATCGTGTTCGTCGCGCGTATCCTGAGCCGGCATCTGGTCAACATGGATATTGCGGTGGGCAGCCGCTTGCCCGCGTTCTGCACGTCGTCCGGCACCGCGATCCTGTCGCGTCTCCCGGAGGCGGAATGCGAAGCCATCCTCGGCGCGTGCGAACGCGTCGCCATTACGCCGTACACAGAGGTGCATCTCGGGAAACTGCGCCGGCGCATCCAGCATGCTGCGGAGAAAGGCTACGCGATCATCGCCAACGAGACGGTGATGGGCGATATCTCCGTGGCGGCGCCCATCCTCGATCACCGCGGCCGTCCCGTCGCCGCCATCAATATCTCGGTGCCGACCTCGCGCTGGACGCCGGAAAAGGTGGAGTCCGAGCTTGCCAAGCACGTGCAAGTGGCCGCGACCTCGATCTCCAAAGCCAAGTTCACGGAGTACGGGCGCTGATACGCCGCCCGCGCGCGGCGGCGTGCCCAGGGCCACCGGCCCGGCCCGCCACCCGCGCCTGGCTTCAGGCGTACTCGTAGGCTTGCAGCAGGCGTTCGAACTGTTCGCGCAGGCGTGCGCTGGTTTGCGCTGCGGCCGGCAGCAGCGGCTCCAGCAGATCGGGTGCATCGACCCCGATCACCTGCAGCACGGACTTCATCGGGCCAGGATTGGTTTCCGAAAACACCAGGTCGATCAGCGGCATCAGCTCACGGTGCATCAGCAGCGCTTCCTGCATGCTCCCGCCGCGCACAAGTTTCATGAGCAGGCGCCAGGTCTTGGGCAGCATGGTGGCCGTGCTCAGCACGCCGCCGCGCGCACCGGCGCCGATATGCAGCGGGAACAGCGTGTCTTCGCCGCTCATCAGGGAAAAGCCCTCGTCGATGCCGGCCGCGATCTTGAGGAACTGATAGAGATCCGGATTGCACGCCTTCATGCCGATGATCCGCTCGTGGCGCGACAGTTCATGGATGACCTTGGGATCGATGGCAATCCGCGTGCGGTACGGAATCTCGTAGAGCAGGACCGGCAGGGGCGACTCGTCGGCGAACCGCATGAAGTAATCGCGGATGCCTTGCTGGGTGGGATTCGTATAGTAGGGCGTCACCACCATCACCGCATCCACGCCGGCCGCGGCGAATTCGCGCGTGGCATCGAGCCCGTCGCGCAGGCCCGGCGTCAGCACGCCGGCAACGACCGGCATCCTGCCGGCAACATGGCTGGCAGTCAGTTCCGCCATCCGCACGCGCTCGCGCTGCGACAGCGAGCCGAACTCGCCCGTGCCGCCAAGCGGCACCACACCGTCCGCGCCCTGGCGGATCAGGTAGTCGAGCAAGGCCCGGGTTGCGCTCTCGTGAACCGAACCGTCGGGCTGGACGGGCGTGGGAATGGCGGCAAAAATGCCTTGCACTTGCTTGGAGTCAATCATCGTCTTGTCGGAGAGGTGCCGCACTGGCGGCTGGTTATGCGGTTATGCAGTTATGCGGGTTAAGCTGGTTGCGCGGGTTATGCAGCAGGAATGAAGGGGTCAGCGGTCCGCGCTACGCCGGCGCAACCGGTCCGCGGCCATGATCACCACGGCGATAAAGACAAACAACAGGCTCGACACCGCGGCAATCGTGGGCGAGACGCTCAGGATCACTTCGTCCCAGAACTGCTTGGGCAAGGTCGAATCGAGACCGCCGGTCACGAACAGCGCGATGGTCAGCTCGTCAAACGAGGTCACGAAGGCAAACAGGAACGACGACAACAGACCCGCGCCGAGGATCGGGAACGTGACGTAGCGCATGGTCTGCCAGGGGCGTGCGCCGAGGCTCTGCGCAGCCTGGTCCAGGCGGGTGTCGTAGTTCTTCAGCACCGCCATCATGGTCATCACCACATAGGGAATCGCCACGACCGTATGGCCGAGGATCAGGCCCAGCGCGGAACCAACCAGGTTGAGCCTGGAGAAGAAGTAGAAGATACCCACAGCCGTGATCATCCTGGGCACGATGATCGGCAGCAGGATGAACGCCAGCAGCGCGGCCTTCCAGCGGATGTTCGAACGCACCAGCAGGAACGCCGTGGGCGTGCCGATCAGCATGGCCAGCAAGCCCGTGCCCACGCCGACCACCAGCGAGCGCACCGTGGCCTGCATCCAGGTGGGCGACTCCCACACTTCGTTGTACCACTGCAGCGAGAATCCCCGTGGCGGCCAGTCCAGGCTGCTGCCGCCCGTGAACGAGATCGGGATCATCAGCAGCGCCGGCAACGTCAGGAAGGCCAGAATCAGGATCACCACCGCCCACAGCATCTTGCCGCCGCCCTCCTCCGCGCTGCCCGCCGCGCGGCTACGGCGCGGCCACAGGCGCGACAGCCCGTCGGACAGCGTGGCCAGCACGCCCAGCAACTGGTAGCCGGCGCGACGCAGCGGGCCGTTCGTGGCGGAACGGCGCCCTGCCGGCGCATTGCCGCTGCCGGCCAGGGTCGACAGGCCAACCAGCTTGTCATAGACCACGAACACGATAAGCGCCGCCACCAGCAACAGCATCGAGATGGCGCCGGCAAAGCCCCAGTTCATGGTTTGCTGGACCTGGTCGATGATGAGCTGCGTGATCATGGTTTCACGGCGGCCGCCCAGCAGCGCCGGCGTGATGAAGAAGCCAAGCGAGGTGACGAAGACCATGATGCCCGCCGCGGCCACGCCAGGCATGGACAGCGGGAAGTAGACCAGCCAGAAGGCCGTGCCGGGG
>NZ_JBFTNE010000109.1:0-22923 GCF_056397325.1 Cupriavidus sp. 05N39 | reverse complement strand
GCGGAGGCCTGGCGCGCCGCGGCCAGCGCGGCGCGGGCGGGCGACATCGGTGCGCCGCCTGCGGCAGYGGGCGCGGCCATTGGCGCAGTGGCTACCGGGGCCGGCGCGGGCGCTACGGGCCTGGACGCAGCTTGTTGTGCCTGGACTGGCTCGGGATCGGGCCGCACCGGCGCAGCCGGACGCAGGGCGGGAGCGGCCGGAACGACAGCGGCAGCGGCATCCGCGGCAACCCGGCCCGCCGGCGCGGCAGCGCCGCGCGCGCGCGGCGCCAACTGGCCGCCACCCTGTCCACCCGCCACGGGCGCGGGACTCGCCGACGGGCGAAAGGCCAGCATGCGCAGCAGCGTCATGGTGAAACCAGCGTACTCGTCCGGCGCCAGCGCCAGTTCGCTACGGCCAAGATTGGCGATCTGATAGAACAACTGCACTTCCTGCGCATCGAACGCAGCGGCAAAGCGGCGCACTTCCGCCGCTTCCGGCCATTCTTCCTGAACCGAGGCGGGCACCGCCTGGGCCAGCGCGATCTTGTGCAGCAGCGAAGCGAGATCCTGCAAGGCCCCGGCAAACGACAGGCTGCGATCGGCCATGCCGTCGGCCACGCCCAGCATGGCGGCGCCATCCTCGGCTGCCAGCGCATCCAGCAATTGCACCAGGTAGCTCTGGTCGATGGCGCCCAGCATGCCGCGCACGGCGGCCTCGGACACCTGGCCGGCACTGTAGGCGATGGCCTGGTCGGTCAGCGACAGCGCGTCGCGCATCGAGCCATGGGCGGCCTGGGCCAGCAGGCGCAGCGCATTGGCTTCGCGCACGATGCCCTCCTCGCCCAGCACGTGGTCGAGGTGGCTGACGATATGGCCGGGCGGCATCTGCTTGAGGTTGAACTGCAGGCAGCGCGACAGCACCGTCACCGGGATCTTCTGCGGGTCGGTGGTGGCCAGGATGAATTTGACGTGCGCGGGCGGCTCTTCCAGCGTCTTCAGCATGGCGTTGAAGGCGTGGTTGGTCAGCATGTGCACTTCGTCGATCATGTAGACCTTGAAGCGCCCCGCCGTCGGGGCGTACACCGCCTTGTCGAGCAGGGAGGCCATCTCGTCGACGCCGCGGTTGGAGGCGGCGTCCATCTCGATGTAGTCGACGAAGCGCCCGCTGTCGATCTCGGTGCAGGCCTTGCACACCCCGCAAGGCTGCGCGGTGATATCGCCGTTACCATCCGGCCCGACGCAGTTCAGCGCCTTGGCCAGGATCCGGGACAGCGTGGTCTTGCCGACGCCCCGCGTGCCGGTGAACAGGTAGGCATGGTGCAGCCGCTGTTGCTCCAGCGCGTGCGTGAGCGCGCGGACCACGTGCTCCTGGCCGACCAGCGTGGTGAAATCCCGGGGGCGCCATTTGCGCGCTAGCACTTGATAACTCATGGCGGCGATTGTAGCAAAAGGCGGCCGTCCTTCAGGCAGGATTCACGGGACCGGCGCGATCCAAACCGCCGGCCCCCGCGCCGCTAGCCGCATTCGCCGACATAGCCGCAGTTGGCGCACTTGGCGCAGCCATCGACCTTGTGCAAGGCATGGGCGCCGCATTCCGGACAAGGCTTGCCCGAACCCAGCCCCAACCCTGTTGCCGGCGCGCCGCCAGCACTGACCGCCCCGGCCGGGACCCTGCCGCCGGCACTGCCACTGTCCGGCCCTTCCATCCCGGCCAGGCGGGCGGCAAGCGCCGCCACCGGCACCTGGGCACCGTCGGCGTCGAGAAAGCCCCGCTTGATCAGGATGCGTTGCAGGGCATAGCCGATCGCCGCTACCTCGGAATCATGGAARCGCGGCACCTCGGTGCCGTCCTGGCGGTTGAGCACGCCGTAACGCACCGTGCCCTTGTCCCACACCACATTGCGCATGTCCGCCAGCGCCTTGGCGATCGATCCGCCCGAACGCGCCACCATCGACAGCAGCCGCATGGTGGAGGTGATCCACTGCTGGCCGTCGTTGCGCTGCCCGGCCGGCATGAAAAATTCCACCGGACGCTCCACCGCCACCGGCTTGCCGTCGAGCAGCCCCGCCACGCGCATGAAGTTCACGGTCAGGTAGACCGTCTTGTGGCCCTCATAGGTCATGTACTCGACCTTGGAGGTCACCCCTTCGAGATCGCCCACCGGACGGCTCTCGAACGGCTTTCGCAGGGGGTCGTCGGTTGTTGCCACCGCGGCGGGGACGGCCGGCGGCGGCGTCACCGACAGCACCGCCCCCAGCACGCTGTTGGGGCGGTAGGTGGCAAGTCCCTTCAGCCCGGCCCGCCAGGCTTCCAGGTAGAGGTTGCGGAAGGCCTCATAGGGATAGTCCTCAGGCACGTTGACGGTCTTGCTGATGCTGGTATCGATAAAGGGCTGCACCGCCTCCAGCATCTTCATATGATCGAGCGCCGACATCTGCAGCGCCGTGACGAAACTGTCCGGCAGTTGCGCCATATCCCCACCCAGGTGACGATAAAGGCGCCAGGCATGGTCGGCTACCTCGACTACCTTGTAGCTGTCGTCCGCCATGCGCTTCTTGCGGTTATAGGTCCAGGAGAAGGCCGGCTCGATGCCGTTCGATGCGTTATCGGCAAACGCCAGCGTGATGGTGCCGGTCGGGGCGATCGACAGCAGGTGCGAATTGCGGATGCCATCGCGGCCGATCGCCTTGCGCACGGCTTGCGGCAAGCGCTGCGCAAAACCGCTGGCCAGGTATTCCTTGGCCTTGAACAGCGGGAAGGCGCCCTTCTCGCGCGCCAGTCCGGCCGATGCCAGGTAGGCGGTATCGCGCATGGCCTGCGCAATATGCGCGGCCAGCTCTCGCCCCGGCTCGCTGTCGTAGCGGATGCCCAGCATCACCAGCGCGCTGCCCAGCCCGAGGAAACCCAGCCCGATGCGCCGCTTGGCATGGGCCTCGGCCTGCTGCTCCGGCAGCGGCCAATAGGTAACGTCTAGCACGTTGTCGAGCATGCGTACCGCCAGCCGCACCACTTCGGCGAATCCTTCGAAATCAAAGCGGCTGTCCGCGCCGAAGGGCTGGCGCACGAAGCGGGTCAGGTCGATCGAGCCCAGGTCGCAGCAGCCATAAGACGGCAGTGGCTGCTCCGCACAGGGATTGGTCGCCTCGATGCGCTCGCAGTAATAGAGATTGTTGTCGTCGTTGATATGGGACAGGAACAGGATGCCGGGCTCAGCGTGATCGTAGGTGGCCTGCATCACCTGGTCCCACAGCTGCCGCGCCGGCACGCGGCGGTAAACCCACTGGCCGTCGTCGCGCCGGTAGGCGCCGCCGGCAATGGCCTGGGCAGCGGGCTCGGCCTCATGCACCAGCTCGACCTCGCCGCCAGCCTCGACCGCCCGCATGAATTCGTCGCTCACGCCGATCGAGATATTGAAGTTGGTCAGGTCGCCGCGGTCCTTGGCGTGGATAAAGGCCTCGATGTCCGGGTGGTCGCAGCGCAGCACGCCCATCTGCGCGCCGCGGCGCGATCCGGCCGACTCCACCGTGGCGCAGGATGCGTCGAACACCTTCATGAAGGACACCGGCCCCGAGGCGCGCGAGTGCGTGCCCCGCACCAGCGCCCCGGCCGGGCGTATCGCGGAGAAATCGTAACCCACCCCGCCGCCGCGGCGCATGGTCTCCGCCGCCTGCGCCACCGCAGTGTAGATGCTGGGCTTGCCGCCGCCCGGCTCCGATACCGAATCGCCTACGGGCTGCACGAAGCAGTTGATCAGCGTGGCCTCGATGCGAGTGCCTGCCGCGGAGTTGATGCGCCCGGCAGGCACGAAGCCCTGCTCCTGCGCCCACAGGAAACGCTCGGCCCAGTGCTCGCGCTGCGACTCTGGTTCGGCCTCGGCCAGCGCGCGCGCCACGCGCAGGCGCACGTCGGCGGCGGTGGCTTCCGCGCCCTTGGCGTACTTCTCCAGCAAGACTTCGGTGGAGATGTCCTGGGGCGGCAGCGTGGTACGGAGCATCTGTTCGTTGGCATTCATCGCAGGTCTCGCTGGTGTCACGGTTGCCATATCCGCCAGCCGGGCCGCGTTGCGTCCCGACGCTGGCGGCTAGCGCGTTTTCGTCCTTGCACGCCCTGGCGTTGCCTGGGCCATGCGCTTTACTCAATCAATTTCGCGGGAAATCTGCCCGATCCGTCCGCTCTGGGTTACAATGCCGACCGGACGGGCCTCCTCGCATGGCGGCGCGGTCAACCTGGTCAGGTCGGGAACGAAGCAGCCACAGCCGTTTTCCGCCAGTGCCGAGGGTCGGGCTCGTCCCCCTAACATTCCCCAGTCGTATCCGCAGCATCCCCCCGCATCATCGCGCTTTCTTGCCGCATGTGCATCAAGCACTTGCGCCAGGCGCCGATCGTCCGCTGGTTACAATCCGCCTTCAGCAGAATATTCCCGCACGGCAGTCCGGCCGCGTCGAGTCCGCGGCTTGGGAGCCAGTTTCATCCCCCGTGCCCGCGCCGCCGACGTTAGCTATTCTGCCGCGCCTCCCCCGCCCTTGCCATGATCCAGGACATACCTAGAACAGAGAACCCTGGCGTTCCGTCTGCAGCGCCTGCGCCGCAATCCACTCCCCGTCAGCCGTGGCCACGCCAGCCTCGACCGCCCGCCCAGGGAACATCGGCCTGACCGCCGCCACATAACGCGCAAGCTGCTGCGCGTAGGCGGCGTGCTCCTGCGGCAGCAGGCGCAACTTGTAATCGATGATCACCACCCGGTCGGCGAACTCCACCAGACGGTCGATCCGCAGCAGGCGGCCGCGCGCATCGTAGAGTTCAACCTCGTTGCGCGCGCTGATGGCCGCTTGCGGGAACAGCAGCGCCCGCAAGGCCGGGGCCTCCAGCATCAGGCGCGCTGCCTCGACGGCGGCATGCGCCTGGTCCCGCCACAGCACGCGCGCCTGCGCGGTGCCGGCCCCGGCCAGCGGGAACCAGCGCATGACCACCTCGGGTTCGGGCAGCCCCTCGAACGCCTCGGGGTAACGCGTCACACGTTCCAGCAGCGCGTGCAGCAATTCGCCATGGCGAGCCGCGTCGGCATCGAACACGATGGCATGGCCATCCTCGCTCGGGCTCGCACCTTGCTCCGCCGCCTCGTCTTCCCACTCCAGCACCGGCGCCAGCGTCTCGGCCGCCTCGCGGTAACGCTGGCGAAAATCCGTATAGCGCACGCGCGCGTCGTTGCCTGACGCGGCGCCCGCCACGTCCTGCGCGCTGGCCGGCGGAAAGGGATCGACTTCCTCGCCGACCCTGGCTGACAACAATCGCGCATACCAGCTTCCCGCGATCTCGCGATTGCCTTCGCCGCTGTCGGCGCTGCGCGACGCGCGTCCCTTCACGCCGCTCACCAGCAAGCCCTGGCGCGCGCGCGTCATCGCCACATAGAGCAGGTTCCAGTTCTCGCGCTCGGCCAACGCGGCCTCGGCCTCGAACAAGGGCGCGCGTGCCAGCCCGCGCGTGCTGCGCTTGCCATACGCCGAGAAATGCACCGGCACGGGCGACGACGGCGGCCAGTCGATCAGGATGCCGCCCCGGTCAGCGGCGGCATCGCTGTGGTTTGCGTCCAGCAACACGACGAACGGGGCCTCCAGGCCCTTGGCCGCATGCACGGTGAGAATGTGGACCGCGTCCTGTGCGTTGTCGGCGGCGTCGGCATCGGCTTCGCCCTCGGCATCCTCGGCGTTGTCGGCCATGCCGCCTTCGTCCGGGCTTTCGCCTTCTTCGCCGCGGCGGATTTCCTGCAGTTCGTCGATGAACTTCGGCAAGCTCGGGTAGCGGCCGCCGTCAAGATCGAGCGAAAGCTTCAGGAAGGCATCGAGGTTCGCCAGCACCTGGTCGCGGATCTCGGCAGGCGCGGCTTCGGCATAGCGGCGGCGTACTTCGCCGCCGTGGTAGATATGGTCGATCAGGTCATGCACCGGGCGATGCGGCGCCACTTCCTGCCAGTGGCGCAGCCGCGCGATGCCGTCGCGCAGCGCGGGGCTGCTGTACTCGGGCAGCCCTTGCTCCATCAGGCAGGCCCACCATCCCGGCCGCGGCTCGCGCGCCTGAGTCATCTGCGCGATAGCAATCAGGTCTTCGTCAGTGGCGCCCACCAGCGGGCTTTTCAGCACATGGGCCAGGTCCAGATCGGATTCCGGCGTCATCAGGAAGGCCAGCAGCGCCGACAGGTCGAGCGCTTCGAGCGTGGCCAGCAAGCCGCCCCGGCGCGGGCTCAGGCACGGGATGCCGGCCTCGCGGAAGGCGCGTTCGTATTCCGCCAGATGGGTCTTGCGGCGCACCAGCAAGTGCATGTCGCTCCAGCGCGCGGGCCGCGGGCCATCGCTATCGGCGACCGGCACGGTGGCGCGGATATGCCGCAGCCAGGCGGCCACGCGCCTGCCCTCTTCGAGCCGCAGCGAATCGCCCTCATGCTGTCGCGGCTGGGTGAGCGTATCGCGGTGCGTTGCGGCTTTCGGGACGGCCTCGCCGGCTTCATCGGTGGCTTCGCCCTCCGGCGTAGCGGGGTTGCCCCCCGCCTCTTCCTCGGGCTCGACCAGTGGCAGCAGCCACACCGGCCCGCCCGGCTCGCCGAGCGCGGTAGTCTGCGTCTCGAACAGCGGATAGCGGCCGTCGGCACGCGCGGCATCGAACACGGCGTTGACCCAGTCCAGCACCTCGGGGCGATTGCGGCGGGTCCGGTTGGTGCGCAGCACGGTGGCGCCGAAACCGGACTGCAGCATCTCGCTGGCGGTCTGGAACAGACGCGCATCGGCGCGGCGGAAGCGATAGATCGATTGCTTGGGGTCGCCCACCAGAAACACCGTAGGCCGCTCGCCCAGCCCCGCGTAGCCGGCCAGCCAGCCCTGCAGGATTCGCCATTGCAGCGGGTTGGTGTCCTGGAACTCGTCGAGCAGCAGGTGGCGGTAGCGTGCATCGAGCCGGACCTGCAGGTAGGTGGCGGTCTCTTCATCGCCCATCAGCCGCGCGGCCAGCCACTCCAGGTCGGCGAAGTCCATCGCGCGCTGCTCGGACTTGTGGTGCTGGTAGCGTGTCAGCAGCGCATCGCCCAAGTGGTAGAGCGCAAGGTTGACCGCCAGCACCGCAGCCTCGCAACGGCGCTGCGCCACCTGCTCCAGCGCGGCGCACATCTCGCCGTGCTCGGCCAGGAACGCGTCGACCATCGCCTCGCCGCCCAGCGCCTTGGTCAGCGCCGCGGTGGCACGCAGCGAGCGCGGCTTGCCCGCGGCAGTGAAGAACGCATCGCGCAGTACCGCGAAAGCGCGCTCGGCGGGCTCGCCTCCTGCGGCACCCGCCTCGCGCCAGGCGCGGATCGCCATGATCGCGTCAGCCAGGCGCGTGGCATGCGCCTGCTCGGTCTTGCCGCCCCTGCCCAACTGCGAAGCAAGGCCCTGGCAAGCGTCGAGCCAGCTGTCGTCGGCCAGTACTTCGAGCAGCACGTCGACCTGCGCATCCTCGCCAAGGTCGGCGGCGAGCGCCTGCGCAGGATCGGCACTTTCGCGGAACGCCAGCCACTCGCTGCGCGCGTGGAACATGGCATCAAGCAGCGCGCGCGCCTGGAACTCGCCAATGGCGTCGACCAGCCGCTCGAACGCCGCGCGCAGGTCGGCGTACGGCGGTGTTGCCAGCGCCTGCCAGAACGGCGCCCACGCTTCGCGCTTCATGCGCAGCGCGTCTTCGCGCAGCGTGGCGCCCGGCACGATGCCCGACGCCAGCGGCGCCCCGCGCAGCAGGGTGCCGAACCAGCCGTGGAACGTATCGATGGCCATGCGGCCGGGCGCGGCGAGCACCTGCGCGTGCAGGCCGCGGGCGCGCGGCAGTGCCACGCGTGCCGCATCGGGGGAAAGCCCGCGCTGCGTCAGCGCGGCGATCACCGCCTCGTCATCGTCACGCGCAAGTTGCGCGAGCACTTCCAGCAGGCGCTCGCGCATTTCCTCGGCGGCCTTGCGCGTGAAGGTGATGGCGAGGATCTCGTGCGGCGCCGCGCCAGCCAGCAACAGGCGCAACAGGCGCGCCACCAGCAGCCAGGTCTTGCCGCTGCCCGCGCAGGCCTCGACCACCACCGAGCGGGCGGGGTCGCAGGCCGCGCGAGTGAACTCAGCCTCCGCAATCGGCTCGCCATCGCGCAAATAGGCATGGATGCTCATGCGCGCCCTCCCACCTGTGGCGGCAACGCCGTGCTTTCCCAGAAACCCTTGCGGCACAGGCCGCGGGCCGTGCAATAGGTGCATGCGCTGGCATCGCCGAAAGCCGGCAGCGGCGCGTCCCGGCGCAAGCGCATCACGTCGGTGCGCAACTGTTGCTCCAGCCAGGCCACCGCGGCGTCGAAGTCAGGCAAGCCAACCTCGCGCTGGGACGCGGGCGGGCCATCCTTCACGCCCTCAAGCGCCACCCAGCTGCCACCGGCAACGTCGGCGCGCAGCAATCCATAGAATGGCAACTGGCAATCCTCTTCCACGTCCCCTACCTTGCGCTTGAGACGCAGCACGCTCTGCGTCTTGTAATCGAGCACCGCGCGGCTGCCATCGCGGGCGCGGTCGAGCCGGTCGATGCGGCCATTGACGCGCAGCGGCTGGCCATCGGGCATGGGCAGGTCGACGGTGGCGTCCAGCTCGCCATCGTCCCAGAACCAGCCTTGCGCCTCGCGTTCAGCCTGCCATGCCACGTAGGAAGGCAGCACTTCACACCAGCGGCGGTAATAGCCGATGGCGTTGCCGTCTTCCTTCATCAGCGCGCCGAACTCGTGGTCGGAAATCTCGCGCAGCCGCGCCAGCCGGGCGTCCTGGTGGCGCAAGCCGTCCTGCGATGCCTCGCGGTGGTAGCGCAACAGCACGCGGTGCAACAGCTCGCCGATATCGCGCTTTTCCAGATCGTCGCTGACGACCTCCAGCCCGGCCAGCCCGAGCATGCGGCCCGCGAAGAACTGGTAGGGACAGCGCCGCAGCATGTTGTACGCCTGCGCGCTCCAGCGCGCAGGCACCAGTTCCGAAGCCGCTGGTGCGGGCATTCCGCCCACCTCGGCGAGGGTCTCGTGCTGCGCGGGCAAGGCACTCGCCTCGATGGGCGCGCCCGCCCGCGAGCACAGCGCGCTGAGGCGCTCGATCCAGCCCGACACGTGCTTGGGCTCGCCGCGCGCGCCAAGGCGTTGCCAGGTCAGCACGACGTCATCGTTATTCAGCAGGACCTCGGCAAGATCGCGCGCCTGCTGTGCAAAGCGCACCTCGCGATCTTCCAGCGCCAGTTCGCGCCGCATCTGGTTGGAGAAGAACATCAGTTCCGCCGCGCTGGAGGGTAGCTGCGTATCGTCGCACCCCACCACCACCACGCCATCGAAGCGCCGCATGCGCGCGCCGTTGAGCGGCAGGATGGTGATGCGCGCGGCGCCGCTGGCCGAGGGCTCCTTGTAAGCGACCGATTCGAGCAAGGCCGACAGCATGGAGCGGAACTCGCCGAGATCGAGCGTGGCGAGCGCGCCTGTCTCGTCCTGAGGCAAGTCGGCAAGGCGCGCCAGCGCGTCGAGCAGCTGGCTGCCCGCATCGTCGGCGGCCAGCGCATTGCGCATGCCGATCACGTCGAGCGTGGCATCGAGCCGCTCCAGCCAGGTCGACACCGGTTTCTGCGCCTTGCCGCGCGGCCAGGCTGCGGCTTCGGCCGCAAGGCACTGCACCAGCTCGCACGCGGCCTGCCGCGCCGCGCGGCGGGCGTCCTGCTCCGCGACATCGCCGGTGCTGGCTTCATCCGCGCTCGCGCGTGATTCGTCCGCGGCGTCCGGCCTGAAGCGCTGCTGCAGGCGGCGCCAGCCGCCACTGATGCCGTCGCGGCGAATCTGCCGCTCCAGCGCGGCGATGGCCGCGCCGCGCAAGGGGAAATGCGGCAGGCAAAACGGGCTCTTGAGCAGGTCGAGCAGGGCCGAGGTATCGCCGTCCTGGTTGAGCAGATCGAACCAGCGCATCAGCGCGGCGGCGGCGCGCGTGGTTGAGAGTTTCCAGCCCGTTTCGTCGCGCACCGGCGCGCCGGCGCGCGCCAGCAAGGCGCGCGCGCGCCGCGCCACCACACGATCGTGCGCAACCAGGGCTACGTGGCGCCGGCCTTCATTGAGCCACTGCACAAGCTGGTCGGCGGCGGCGCCGGCTTCGTCCTCGAAGCGCGCGCTGCCGATCACGCGCACGCGTGGGCGCCCGGCCGGCAGGCCGCGCGGCGCGCGGCGCGGCGCCGCTTCCTGCGCCCCCGGCAACCTGGCCTCCGGCCACAGGGCAAGCAGGGTGTCATACCAGTCGAATGCCCCTGCCGCGGCGTCTTCATCATCCCCGCCAGCATCGAGCGCGTGGCTCTCCGACGGCGTTGACTGCGCCGACCAGTCATAGCCGATGCGGATCACCGGCACGAGCTCGGCGGCCTGCTTCAGGAAGGCGTCCTCGATCGGCGCGGGCGGAGTCGGCCCCAGCCAGATCACCGGCCCCGCCACGTGCTGGGCCAGCCGGTGCAGAACGCGGCGGCGCGCCGGCAGCGGATCGTCCGGGCCCGACAAGGCTTGCCAGAAGGCCATCACGATGCGCGCCTCCTCGCCAAGGAAGCGCGACGACAAATGCGCGTAGGTTCGTTCCAGCGCGCCTTGCAGCAGCGCGGCGCGGTCGTCGCCGTCGATGTCTTCATCGCGGATGGCGTCATCGTCAAGCCAGCGCGCGCTCAGTTCGTCGCTGATGGTCAGCAGCGTCTGCGCCAGCCCCCACGCCGCTGCCTCGGTCTGCGCGCCGAAGGCACGCCGTAACCAGTCCTGCGCGCGGATGGCCTGCTGCACCGCCAGCAGCCGGGCCGCATGGCTGCGCACCGGCACCGGGTCGGGCGGCAGATCGAGCAACCAGTGGCCAAGCGTGAGCACGCGCGGCAGCAGGCGCGGCGCGCCGGCAGCGCGCGCCGCGGCATCCAGCGCCTGCCGCACGCCGGGAATCTGCGCCGCGGTAGGCACTACCACGTGCGCAGCGGCTTGCTGCTCCCCGCAATGGTCGAGAAAATACCAGGCCGAAGCGGCAGCCTGCGGCAGGAAGTCGGGGCCGGGACGGAATTGCAGCGAAGTCATGAAGCGAGTGTGGCGGCCGGATCGGAAGTCATGGCGCGCGGCGCGCAGGCACGCACTGCCTGGCCGGCGAGCCGGGCAGCGCGCTCGGGCAACGTGAAAATACGGGAAAACCCCGAGGGTCTTCAGTGGCTGCCGCCCTCCAGACGGGCGCGGATCTCGCGCGCGGTCTCGAGCAAGCCCTGGTAGCCGGAGCGTGCATGCTCGGGAAGGTCGGGGTCACCGACCAGCGCGCCCAATGTCTCGATGATGCTGTACAGAAGACCCTTGGCCGCGCCGCCGGCAATGCTGTTCTGTTCGACCGCGCTATTGATGTGATCCAGCGCGTCGCTCAGGTGTCCCACTTCGGGCGGCTGTTGCGGATCGGGCTTGGAAGGGGTGTCGGGCGTCATGGTCGATTTGCCTTGTCTGTTGCGCGGGAAGGCGCCGGGCGCAAGGCCTGGCGCATGTTTATATTCTACGCGCCCCGGCGCGCCGCACATTCGCGAACACGCAAGGGAGCGCTCGGGCCATGCGGCACCAAAGCGAAGTGTCCGATAAATCATACGCCGGCCGCGCCGCATCGGCCTTTGCCGCAGCCCCCGATTGAGAAAAGCTCTCGCCCCGATTAATAGAATCACTCAACAGGGCCAGCCTTCCGGGGCAGAATGCCCCCATGCTTCGCCGCACAAAAATGTCTTTCCCCGCCGTGTTCGGCAACGCACCGTGACCTTGACCGGGAAGGTATTGAATTCCCGTCAACTGGTAACATATGAGCAAAACTCGCCTTTCCGTGGCGTGCCCGTCGCTCGGGCCCGCACGCACCGGGTGATGCGCCTGCCTACGGGTATGCGCAAACTCGTGTAATGTAGCGGTTCGGCAAATCCCGCCTTCAAATCAAACAGAGCGAAACCAGAGGTTTTCCGCCATGAGTGAACAAATCAAGTATGTGAGCGACGCCTCCTTCGACGCCGACGTGCTCCAGTCCGACAAGCCCGTCCTGCTCGACTTCTGGGCCGAATGGTGCGGCCCGTGCAAGATGATCGCCCCGATCCTGGACGAAGTGGCMMRSGAYTWCGGCGACAAGSTGCAGATCGCCAAGATCAACGTCGATGAAAACCAGCAAGTGCCGGCCAAGTTCGGCATCCGCGGTATTCCCACGCTGATCCTGTTCAAGAATGGCGCGGTTGCCGCGCAGAAGGTCGGCGCGCTGTCCAAGTCGCAACTGACCGCTTTCCTCGACGGCAATCTGTAAGTCGCTAGCCCGGGGCGAGGTGCCGCCAGGCGCCGCCCCGGTTGTAGCCACAATCCGACGTCCGTGCGCCAGTCCTGGCGCACCGTCCGGATTGTGCTAAGATGGCACCAACAACTTCCCCGAGCGTTCGCTCATTTCTTCCCCCTTCCTTTAGGTCCAGCCCGTCCGGGCGCCTCTGTACCCCTCGTCTATGCACCTGACAGAACTCAAATCGCTTCACGTGTCTGCGCTTCTCGAAATGGCCGCGACCCTCGAGATCGACAATGCACAACGGATGCGCAAACAGGAGCTGATGTTTGCGATCCTGAAGAAGCGCGCCAAGCTGGGCGAAACCATCTTCGGAGACGGCACGCTGGAAGTCCTGCCGGACGGCTTCGGCTTCCTGCGCTCGCCCGAGACCTCCTACCTGGCAAGCACGGACGACATCTACATCAGCCCTTCGCAGATCCGCCGCTTCAATCTGCATACCGGCGATACGATCGAGGGCGAAGTACGGACCCCGAAGGACGGCGAGCGCTATTTCGCGCTGGTGAAGGTGGACAAGGTCAACGGCCAGGCGCCTGAAGCGGTGAAGAACCGCATCATGTTCGAGAACCTGACGCCGCTGCACCCGAACCGGCCGCTCACGCTCGAACGCGAAATCCGCGCCGAGGAAAACATCACCGGCCGCATCATCGACATGATCGCGCCGATCGGCCGCGGCCAGCGCGCGCTGCTGGTGGCATCGCCAAAGTCCGGCAAGACCGTGATGCTGCAGCACATCGCCCATGCGATTGCCAACAACCATCCGGAAGCCGACCTGTTCGTGCTGTTGATCGACGAACGGCCGGAAGAAGTGACCGAAATGCTGCGCTCGGTGCGCGGCGAAGTGGTGGCGTCGACCTTCGACGAGCCCGCCATCCGCCACGTGCAGGTTGCCGAAATGGTGATCGAAAAGGCCAAGCGCCTGGTCGAGCTCAAGCGCGACGTGGTGATCCTGCTGGACTCGATCACCCGCCTGGCACGCGCCTACAACACGGTGGTGCCGGCTTCGGGCAAGGTGCTGACCGGCGGCGTGGACGCCAACGCGCTGCAACGCCCCAAGCGTTTCTTCGGCGCCGCGCGTAACCTGGAAGAAGGCGGCTCGCTGACCATCATCGCCACCGCGCTGATCGAAACCGGCAGCCGCATGGACGACGTGATCTACGAAGAATTCAAGGGCACCGGCAATATGGAAGTGCACCTGGAACGCCGCCTGGCGGAAAAACGCGTCTATCCGTCGATCAACCTGAACAAGTCCGGCACCCGCCGCGAGGAATTGCTGATCAAGCCGGATATCCTGCAGAAGGTGTGGGTGCTGCGCAAGTTCATCTCGGATATGGACGAAGTGCAGGCCATGGAATTCATCCTCGACAAGATGAAGGCGACCAAGAACAACGCCGAGTTTTTCGATATGATGCGCAGAGGCGGCTGATCGTTCGCTGTGCCGCGCACGGCTGGTTCGCGCGCTGGTACCGCACAGGAAGGGCGTGCCTCGGCGCGCCCTTTTTGTATTTTTGCACTACGATGCATTGCTTGCCGATGTCCTGACCTGGCTTTGGGTCCCGCGTCCTGCTTCATGCGCGCGCCACCTCGATGCCACACCTGCAGGAGTCCCATGTTCGGCCGACTGAGCCACTTCCTGCGTGCGCGCTCGCGCGTGCGCAAACTCGAGCACTACGCGATCCCCGATGCGCTGTGGGCACACACGGTGGCGAGCCTGCCCTTCGTGCAGCGCTATGGCGCCGCCGACCTCGCCGCCTTGCGCGAACTCGCCACGCTCTTCATCGCCGAAAAGGAATACTCCACCGCGCACAACCTGCCTCTTACCGATGAAATGGTGACGATCGTGGCGGTGCAGGCCTGCGTGCCCATCCTCAGGCTGGGTATCGAGTGGTATCGCGGCTGGCGCGGCATCGTGCTTTACCCTGGAGAGTTCGTCATCCGACGTACCGTCGAGGACGATATCGGGCTGGTGCACGGCGTGGTCGAGGAAGCCAGCGGCGAAGCCTGGGAACACGGCCCGGTCATCCTTTCCTGGCCCGAYGTGAAGACCCCGGGCGCCGGCCTGAACGCGCGCCACGCCCACCCGGACGACACCTATAACGTGGTCATCCACGAATTCGCCCACAAGCTCGACATGCTCGATGGCGAGCCCGACGGCGTGCCACCCTTCTCACGCGTACTTCACCCAGGCATCGACCGTGAGCAGTGGGCCGAGACCTTCCTGTCCGAATACGACCGCTTCGCTGAGGCCTGCGACAGGCAATCCGACCATGCCTGGGATCATCCGGAGCGGCTTCCACCCGCGCTACGCGTGATCGACCCCTATGGCTGCGAGGCACCCAGCGAGTTCTTCGCGGTGGCATCGGAAACATTCTTTGTCGAGCCGGTTGGCCTGCGTCGATATTGGCCTGCCCTCTATGACTCGCTGGCGGCGTTCTACCGCCAGGATCCGGGCTCCATGTGACGAAAGGTATATTTTTCGGGGTACTCGCCCGTCCTCCTGCTGGCGCACTCAAATCTTGCCCAGTTTTTTGTTTTTCTGCGATAATCCCGGATTGTCCGTTATCGGCAAGTGGTTCGTTCGCCGCAATACCCGGCAGCAGCGCGGCAAACAACGGACTGGCTACCCAACCTGAAAGGAAACATCATGAAAGAAGGCATTCACCCGAATTATCGCGAAGTCGTGTTCCTCGACGTGTCGAACGACTTCAGCTTTGTGACCCGCTCGACCATCCAGACGCGCGACACGATCACCCGCGACGGCAAGGAATACCCGCTGGCCAAGATCGAAGTCTCGTCGGAATCGCACCCGTTCTACACCGGCACCCAGAAGATCATGGACACGGCCGGCCGCGTCGAGAAGTTCCGCCAGAAATTCGGCAGCAAGCTGGGCAAGGCCGCCGCGAAGTAATTCGCCGCGAGCCCGCTCGCTGCACGGCTTCGGACAAGATGCTCCGGCGCCGCGCACCCAAGCAAAGAGGCAGCATCGGCTGCCTCTTTGCTTTTGCAGCCCTCGCGCGGTTGGCGCCTTTCACGCCAGCGCCAGGCGCACTTCGTCCGATACCATTGCGTATTCCGCCCCGCATCGGCGGTGTCCCATGCGAATGAGCCGGATGTAGCCAACCGGGAGCGCCCGTCCCGGCCGCCCCAAGCCCGACCGATCAATGAGTGCAGCCAAGACTTCCCGTGTCCACCTGACCGCAGCCGCCACCGGCACGCTTCCGCGCGCGCTGTTGCTGGCCATCTGCATCATCTACGGCCTGGCCGGGCTGTTTGGCCGCGACCCGTGGAAGAATGAGGACGCGGCCGGTTTCGGTGTGATGTGGCAACTGGCCACGGGGGGCGCGCAGGACTGGCTCATGCCCAATATCGTGGGCCGCCCCTATGGGGAAGACGGCCCCCTGGTATTCTGGGTCGGCGCCTTCATGATCCGGCTGTTTGGCGGCTGGCTCGGCGCGCCGGACGCGTCGCGCGTGGCCACCGCACTCTTCTACTTCGGCACCTGCGCCCTGATCTGGTACGCCACCTACCTGCTTGGCCGGCGCGCCGAGGTACAGCCCTTTGCCTATGTCTTCGGCGGCCAGCCCAATGCGCGCGACTACGGCCGCACGCTGGCCGACGGTGCCTTGCTGATCTTCCTGGCCTGCGTCGGCCTGGCCATGCGCGGGCACGAGACCACGCCGCAGGTGGGCCAGGTCTGCTTCGTCGCCATGAGCCTGTACGGCATGGTGCGCAGCCTGGACAAACCGGTCCAGGGCGGCATCTGGCTGGGCGTAGGGCTTGGCGCGCTGACCCTGTCCAGCGGCCCGGTCATCCCGCTGGTGCTGCTCGCGTCGATCATTGTCTGCGGCCTGGCTTGCAAGCCTCTGCCCCTGCCGCGCCTGTTGCTGGTGAGCGTGCCGCTGGCACTTGCAATGGTGGCGGCCTGGATGGCCGCCGCCTACTTCGGCGCCACCGACCCCAGCGACGCCGTGACCTTTATCCGCGAGTGGTCGCGCTACGACCGCCGCACCTATGGCGCGCCGAACGCCACCGCGCTCAACTTCGTCGCACGCAACCTGCTGCTGTTCACCTGGCCGGTATGGCCGATTGCCGGCTGGGCCTGGCTGAGCTGGTCGGGGATGCGCCGTGCGCCGCATGTGGCGCTGCCGCTTGCCATGCTGCTGCCGCCGCTGCTGATGCTGTTCCTGCTGCGCCAGCCGGGCGATGTGCAGTTCATCCTGCTGCTGCCGCCGATGGCGGTACTGGCTGCATTCGGCCTGCCTACGCTCACGCGCGCGGCCATCAATGCAATCGACTGGTTCGCCCTGCTGTTTTTCACCATCTTCGGCGGCTTTGTCTGGTTCATGTGGATCGCCAGGACGACGGGCCAGCCGCCGCGCATCGCCGCCAATATCCACCGCCTGCTGCCGGGCTTCCAGGAAGACTTCACTATCCGCGCAGTGGTGTATGCACTGCTGGTAACCGTGGCCTGGATCCTGATCGTGCGCTGGCGGCTGTCGCGCGCACCCAAGCAAATCTGGCGCCCCGTGGTGATCTCGGCCGCCGGCACCACGCTGATGTGGGTGCTGGCGATGACCCTGTGGATGCCATCGATCAACTACGGCAAGACCTATCGCGACGTGGCGCAAGCCGCTTCGATGGCGCTGCCCGCCACTTATAACTGCGTGCAACCGATCCGGATGGGCGATGCGCAACTCGCGTCGTTCGCGTATTTCGGCCATATCCGCTTTGGCGGCCCGGCGGACGCGTGCGACATCCTGCTGCGCCATGATCCGGTCGATTACGGCGAGCCCACCAGCATCTCGCATTTCGAATGGCGGCTGATTTGGGAAGGCCGCCGCCCTTCCGACCGCGATGAGCGCTTCCGCATGTATCGCCTGGTTGATATGTCCCGCGTAGCGCCGCCCAAGTCCAGCCCGCCTACGCGCCGGCTGCCCCGCCAACCCTGAGACGGACATAGATGGTTCGACGAGATCGCTGGTACTCCTCTCCCAGGCAACGGCACGACGCATGACTGCACTCCAGGATATCCGCCGGATCTCTGTGCTGGCCGCGCCGGTCCTGGTCGGCCAGCTCGCAGTGATCGCCTTCGGCGTGATCGATACCATCATGGCGGGTCGCGCCTCGGCGATCGACCTGGCGGCGGTGGGGCTGGGCGGATCGATTTACGTCACGATCTACATCAGCCTGATGGGCGTATTGCAGGCGCTTGCCCCGATTGCCGGCCAACTCCATGGGGCCGGGCGCAGTGCCGAGATCGGCAGCGAGGTCAGGCAAGCCGCCTGGCTTGGACTGGCGCTGGCCGTGCCTGGCATGTTGCTGCTCTTGTTCCCCGGTCCRCTGCTGGATTTTGCCCAGGCGCCGCCCGAACTGGTTGAGAAGGCAACGCGCTACCTGCATCTCCAGGCCTTCGGCTTGCCGGCCGCGCTGGGCTTTCGCATCTATTCCGCGCTGAACAATGCCTTGTCGCGTCCGGTCATGGTGACGGTGCTGCAGCTTGCCGGGCTGGCGGTGAAGATTCCGCTCAATGCCTGGTTCATCGGTGGCGGCTTCGGCATCGCGGCCATGGGCGGACCCGGCTGCGCGCTCGCTTCGGCACTGATCAGCTGGATCTGGTGCATCTCCGGCGTCCTGATCCTGCGGCGCAACGCGGCGTACCGTCCCTTGCAGATATTTTCCAGCTGGGCATGGCCGCAGGCGCGGCCGATCCGCGCGCTGCTGCGGCTGGGCGTGCCAATGGGACTGACCTACCTGATCGAGATAACCTCGTTCACGCTGATGTCGATCTTCATCACGCGCATGGGCACCGTCGTGCTGGCCGGGCACCAGATCATTGCCAACCTCGGCGCGGTGGCCTACATGCTGCCGCTGTCACTGGCAATCGCCACCTCGACGCTGGTGGCGCAAGCCCTTGGCGCGCGCGACCGGACGGCGGCGCGCCGCATCGCCCGGCACGGGATCTGCCTGGCGGCGGCGCTGGCGATCATGGTCGGCGGCATGCTGTGGATCCTGCGCGAGCCGCTGCTGCATGCCTATGCCAAGGACCCTGCGGTGGTCGGCGCCGCCCTGCCGCTGATGCTGTTCATTGCCTTCTACCAGGCCTTCGATGCGGTACAAGTCATGACGGCATTCATCCTGCGCGCCTACAAGATCGCACTGGTGCCGACCTTGATCTATGCGCTGTCCCTCTGGGGCGTCGGCCTGGGTGGCGGTTACGTGCTTGGTTTTGGCCTGATCGACGCCCTGCCAGCCTTCACGCATGGCGCCGCTGGGTTCTGGATGGCCAACAGCATCAGCCTGGCCATCGCCGGCTCGTTGCTGGTGCGCTACTTCGTTACCGTCAGCCGTCGCCACGACGGTTAAGCCTGCCCCCCCCTGACGCGCGTGCCGGATGGATTTTGCCTGTGACCCGGCAGGCATGTGCAGGACATACCGACGGTCCGTCCGCAAGCGCTACGCAACAATATCCGACTACCCAAGAAAGACAGAGGCAAGTAATACGCACGCGCCGTCGCTGCGCGAGCGGCGCCGAATTGCCGGAGATTATCAATGAGCCGCCAGGGTAAGTGCCGGATAGCAAAAGAAAAAACCCGCATGGCATAACCATGCGGGTTTAGTTTTGGCGGAGTGGACGGGACTCGAACCCGCGACCCCCGGCGTGACAGGCCGGTATTCTAACCAGCTGAACTACCACTCCATACTCTTGCTTATCACCACGAGCCACGCTCCTGATGACAAACCGAACGTTTGGTTACGTTCGTTATCTGGCGTCCCCTAGGGGATTCGAACCCCTGTACTCACCGTGAAAGGGTGATGTCCTAGGCCTCTAGACGAAGGGGACAAGAACTTGTTTTTCAACTTGTTCCGTCTTGCGTGCCGAAGACCTTAACAACCAGATCCTCGCCACACTGGAAGCCTCGATTCACTAGACTCGAAACTTCCGGCATTTGGTGGAGCTAAGCGGGATCGAACCGCTGACCTCTTGCATGCCATGCAAGCGCTCTCCCAGCTGAGCTATAGCCCCATGATACTACGTTGCTGCATCGCGGCTTACCACCGCCGTCGTTTTCGCGTTTGTTTCTTCGTTTCAGCGAAGACGAGATTATATAAACAACTTTGCCCTTTGACAACCCCTTTGGGCAGCGAATCGATTAAGGGCGGGGTCATGCAGGGCTATAGCGGAGCACTATCGCGATAATGCCCTGCCGCCCAGAAAACACGACCGCGAATAATGTGCCGCGCACAGCCACGCACGATCGTGCGTCGATTAGCCGGAGATTATCAACGAGTCTCCAGGGTAATTGCCGGACGGCAAAAGAAAAAACCCGCATGGCATAACCATGCGGGCTTAGTTTTGGCGGAGTGGACGGGACTCGAACCCGCGACCCCCGGCGTGACAGGCCGGTATTCTAACCAACTGAACTACCACTCCATACTCTTACTTATCACCACGAGCCAACGCTCCTGACGACAAACCGAACGTTTGGTTACGTTCGTTATTTGGCGTCCCCTAGGGGATTCGAACCCCTGTACTCACCGTGAAAGGGTGATGTCCTAGGCCTCTAGACGAAGGGGACAGAAACTTGTTTTTCAACTTGTTCCGTCTTGCACGACGAAGACCTTAACTACCAGACCTTCACCGCACTGAAAGTTTTGATTCACTAAAATCAAAACTCCGGCATTTTGGTGGAGCTAAGCGGGATCGAACCGCTGACCTCTTGCATGCCATGCAAGCGCTCTCCCAGCTGAGCTATAGCCCCATGGTACAACACTACTAATTCACTACCTGCCGCCGCCGTTTCGCGTTTGTTTCTTCGTTTCGGCGAAAGCAAGATTATATAAACAACCCTGCTTTTCGACAACCCTTTTTTTAACTTTTTCAGCGATCCGCATTACTGCGAAATTACTACCTATCGCCTCCATCCGTTAAGCCCGCTTGGTTTTTTCCGCGCTGCAGGGAGAACGAGATTATGCTCAAGTCCTGGCAAAAGCGCAAGCCCCCGCCAGGATTTTTTGCAAACTTCCTCAGGCGAGTCCGGCCTGGATGCGACGCAGCACGGTGTCGCGCCCGAACAACTCCAGCACGGCGTCGATGGCGGGGGTCTGCAACTGTCCCGCCACCAGCAGGCGCACCGGCATGGCCAGCTTCGGCATCTTCAGGCCGAACTCGGCCAGCACGGCCTTGAATGCTGCGCTGATGTCCTCCCGCTTCCATTCCGTCAGGGCCGCCAGCCGTGCAGCCAGGGCCTGCAGCGCCGGCAGGATATCGGCGTTGAGATGCTCGGCCTTGAGCACCGGGTCAGCTTGCGGCTCGCCGCGATAGAACAGCATCGCCGCCTGCGCCACATCTTTCAAGGTATTGGCTCGATCCTTCACCAGCGCGATGACACCTTCCAGACTGGCACCCTCCACCTTGCCGCCCAGCGCCTCGATAAACGGTTGGGTCAGCCCAGCCAGGCGCGCGTTGTCGCCCACCTTGATGTAGTGGTTGTTGAGCCAGGCCAGCTTCTCGGGGTTGTACTGCGCCGGCGACTTGCCCAGGTGCTCCAGGTCAAACCACTCTACGAACTGCTCGCGCGAGAAGATCTCGGCGTCGCCATGCGCCCAGCCCAGGCGGGCCAGGTAGTTGAGCACGGCCTCGGGCAGATAGCCTTCGTCGCGATAGCCGGTCACGGCCATGGCGCCATGGCGTTTGCTCATCTTTTCGCCCTGCTCGTTGAGCACGGTCGGCAAGTGGGCATAGACAGGCGGCGTACCGCCGAGTGCGCGGATGATGTTGATCTGCCGCGGCGTGTTGTTGACGTGATCGTCGCCGCGAATCACGTGGGTGATCTGCATATCGAGGTCATCGACCACCACGCAGAAGTTATAGGTGGGCGTGCCGTCCGGGCGGGCGATCACCAGGTCGTCGAGCTCGTCGTTCGATATCTCGATGCGCCCTTTGACCGCGTCGTCCCAGACCACGCTGCCGCCAATGGGATTCCTGAAGCGGATCACTGGCTGCACCCCGGCCGGCGGCTGCGGCAGGACCTTGCCCGGCTCGGGGCGCCAGAAGCCGTTATAGCGCGGCTTCTCGCCGCGCTCGCGCTGCGCGTCGCGTAGCGCATCCAGTTCCTCCGTGCTCATGTAGCAGGGATAGGCCAGCTCGCTGCCCAGCATCTGCTTGACCACCTCGCGATAGCGGTCCATGCGCTGCATCTGATAGAACGGGCCTTCGTCGATATCGAGCTCGAGCCAGGCCATGCCCTCCAGGATCACGTCCACCGACTCCTGAGACGAACGCTCGACGTCCGTGTCTTCGATGCGCAGGATGAAATCGCCCTTCATGCGGCGTGCAAAGGCCCAGGGGTAGAGCGCGGAGCGGATATTGCCGAGGTGAATGAAGCCGGTCGGGCTCGGCGCGAAGCGGGTGCGGACGCGTTGTGTCATAGAGGAATGAAACAAAAAAGCCCGCGCACGAATGCGCGCAGGCCGGAGTGTGGAGGGTAGGGACAGGTCATTGCTGACCCATCCCCCCCGAGGAACCGTACGTGCGAGTTTCCCCGCATACGGCTCATGTCTTCTGCAAATGTTAATTAAACACCGGTTTCACAACAGTTTGACCGTAGTGGTGAACTTGGATGTGGCAGTTCGGGTGCAGCAGCACGCGATTCCCTAGAGCATCGGACCCGCCGAGAATGCGCGGTTCCAAGTGGTGATCTTCCCACCCGGTCTCTTTGGTTATCTTGCACTGACACACCGCACACAGCCCTCGCTGGGACAGATACAGCTTGATCCACTGCTTTCGGTGCGACATGCTTGATTGCATGCGCTCCTGTCGCAACTTTTCGCCATACTGCTCCTGCTCGGGATCAAAGGGGTTGTAGCTCCCTTTGATCTTAGTGTGCCGTTGAATGATCGTACTCGAAAGCGAGTACAACTCCTTCCAGTAGCTACTACCACCCGCCTTTGTTACCGTGGTCCCGAACACCCAGTGCCGTTCCCCGACCGATGCATAGTACTTCTTCCGCACCCAGCCAGAGTCCTTTCCGCTGTGTCGCCGTTTCGCCCATCGCCATAGAGCCCGAAAAATATCGTGCTCCACGCGTGTGAACGTTGCCTTCGCAACCACTGGACTGTGATACTGCGCCCAGCCCCTTAGCATCGGATTCAGCAGAGCGATTAGATCCGCCTGCTTTACCGCTTTGTTAGCACTGATGACTTCCTTCACCTTGCGATAGAACGTCTGCACGTTCTTTTTGCTTGGCTTGATGAGCAGCGTTCCCGAGTACTTCCGGAAATTCCACCCAAGGAAGTCGAAGCCGTTGGCAATGTGGACAATCCGCGTTTTCTCCGTCGATAGCGTCAGCCCCCGTACTGCTAGGAACGCCTCTACCCACGGCTTCACTTCGTGCTCCAAAACATCCGGCGTACTGCCGGTGATCACGAAGTCGTCTGCGTACCGCACGACGTTCACCTTATGCTTCCGTACGTTGGCGACTCCGAGTTTTGTCCGCAAGGACTCCACCAATTGTCGTTCCAACCCGTTCAGCGCCACGTTTGCCAGAGTCGGGGAAATGATGCCCCCCTGTGGTGTTCCGGC
>NZ_JBFTNE010000108.1:0-25900 GCF_056397325.1 Cupriavidus sp. 05N39 | reverse complement strand
TCATGGGATACGAGAGCCGGCGCCGGGGCGGAGGACGTCCCGGCGCCGGCAAGTTGAGGTCGGTCATCTGCGCGGAAGATTAACCTATTCCGGCGCGGTGACGGGGATCGAGCGGATGGGTGCATGCGCCACGGGGACAAACACCGCGGCGGCAAGCGCTGGTCCAGCCGGGAATGATGGCGTGGGCGTTGCCATGGGACCTGGACGTTGTCCGGGTTCACCACCTACCGGAGACGGCCGCGACACTCCATGCGGCCAGCCCTGGGGGTTCCGGTAGCCCCCGCACGGTGATCCGATTCCCCGCACCTCCATGGCGGGCGGCATCCTGCGGCAAAGCGCGCTGCCTCACGAACGGTTCGCCCGAATGCTCGCAAGACGGATCCCAATCGAGGCCGAGAGGCCGCCCGCACGCGTCCAGTTTCAAGCAGAAGGCGTCCATTGGCCCCGCGAGCCCAGTGCCGAGGGCCTTGAGCACCGCCTCCTTGCCCGTCCAAGCCCGCAGCACGCCTTGGGCCTGGCAGGCGGGCGGCAGTGCGGCCAGTGCCGTTGATTCGCGGCGCAGGGCGTGGCGCACCAATGCCGGGGGGGCGTCAAGTTGCCGAACGGCCTCGATGTCATTGCCCACGCGTACCGTGCTCGACCGGACGAGTGCCAAGGCCGACCACTCGGCGCTATGGCTCAGGCTGAAGTCAACGTCCGGCCAAGCCGGTAGCCAGGGCTTGCCGCCAGCCGCAATCTCGAAGTGCAGCGACTGCGGCGCCGCCCCAAGCCACAAGCCAAGCCGCCGCCGCAAGCCTGCGTGGCTGCGCAGAAAGCGCCGCCGCTCTCTCTCACGGGGAAACGCCACCCAGCGCATACGTTCGTCGCTGTCCAGCAAGAGCCAATCCTCGGCATCGCGCGCCGCGTCATCATGCAAGCCCGACCAGCAGGCGCATTCCACAAGGACCCCGAGCAGCCTCAGGCGGTAAACGAGCGGCACCGGGCTTATTGACACGTCGTCGGAATTCGCTGGGAAGTACGCCGAACTCCTTGCGAAAGGCGGCGCTGAAATGGTTGACGTTCGAATAGCCTGGACACTGTTGCCGAACAGCGTGTGAAAGCCTTGCTGCAGTTTGAGGTGCTCATGCCGGAGCTCCGGTTGACGGCGGGGCGCAGGCTATGCTGACGGCCAAGGCAGCGCTGGGGAGAACCAGGCTGCCGTGGTCCTCGCCCTCCAGCAGACGGAACTCGGCCCGCAATCCCTGCACGCCCTGCAGGCTCTGCGTGAGAGCGCGGGCAGAGCCGACCTGCTTGCGCGCCTGCTGGCGGCGCGCGCGTTCCGGATCCGCGTTCGGCACGCCTTCTTCAAGGCTGCCTGCCGTGATCAGCAAGCCGATGGGCGGCTGAAGCAGCGACGCCTGCCGCACGAACTGGTCCCGGAATCGCAGGATGGCGCGATCGCCCCACCAGATCGAGGGGCTGGCCGCGATGTAGTTCTGAAACATGCGGCTGCGGGTGAACAAGGCGTACAAGGTCAGCAATCCGCCATAGGAATGGCCGAACAGGATCTGCCGCTGTGGATCGATGGGTAGCTGCCGCGCCAGCCACGGCTGCACGTCATGCTCGAGAAAGGCCAGGAAGCGATCTGCACCGTTGCGGCTCGCTTCGGGTGTTGAGCCCGGTATCGCGGCCAAAGTGTAGTCGTCGGTGCGCCTCTGCATGTCGTAAGGGGCATCCGTGGCATATCCCAGCCCGACCACTACCGGCGTACTGGCCCGCGCTCCATCGGGGCGCGCCGCGCGGTTGCGCGCCAACTGCGCGATCAGGGGAAACAACGCGTTACCGTCCAGCGCGTACAAGACGGGATATCCCTGCTGCGGCGCGGGCTCGGGCGGCAATGCGACGAAAATGCGCCGGCGTTGCCCGGCGATCGTCACGTCGATCTGCCGGCTCGCAGGGACCTGAACGGGCGCCGAAGCGGCAAGGCTCGGCAAGCCGGATCTCATGGACGTGACGCAGCCGGAGAGCGCGCCCCCCAGGCTCGCCAACAACAGCGTGCGGCGTGTGATGGATGCGGATACCGGCATGTCAAGGCCCGAGGCTCGTCCAGCATTCGCCCTGCAGCGCGACCGGCTGGATGCGCGCGGTGTTGGCGGGAATGCGGGCGCTGCAGCCCGCCAGCTCGATAACGGTCTCCTGTGCCTGCGCTGCGCTCACCGTGCAACACAGCACCTGCGCGCAGAGCCGCAACAAAAATTTACTTGTCTTTCTCACGTCGATCCGGTGATGATAATGATTCTCATTTAATTTTATCCTGAAAGGGATGTGCGTTGTAGCGCCGTTTGTTTGGCGAAGCAACGAAATGGTTTGCGCCGCCCCGCCGGATAAGCGGTCGGCACCGCCAAGCTCAGAGGGGCAGGCAGCATGGATGCGCTCGAAGACCGTCTTCTTGATCCCAGCAAGCCAGGATTGGCTGAACACATGGCCAAGATCCGTGAAGTGCGACCGGGCCTGCAAGTGCACGCCGATGACGCGACGGACGAATTCAATGGCACCGTCTTCGGACGCTGCGCCCCCGGCCTGCACCTGGTGCTGCTGCTCGAGGGAAAGCTGGACCTGTCGTATGGCAACCGGCGCGTGGTACTGACGACTGCCTGCCCACGCAGCGCACGCGAGCTTTCCCATGGGCGACCGGGCTGCGCTCAGTCATTCCTGATGAATGCCATCGAGCCCGAAGCCTTCAGCCGTCGAATCAGCAAAGGAAACTATGCGCGACGACTTAGCTTCGTCATCTCCGACCAATGGCTGCAGCACCTCCAGGAGGCCAGTTGCGCGGAGATGCCGGCGCGCTTGCGTTCTCTGCTGTCCTCTCACCTGCTAACGCAGCCCTGGCAGCCTACGCCACGCGCGATAGCCCTGGCCGAGCAGATCGTCCGACCGCCTGCCTATGAACCGATCTTGCAGGCCATTTACCTGGAAAGCCGCATGCTGGACCTGCTGGCGGAGGCATTGGCGCCACCCCGGGGCAGCCAGAGCATCATCCACAATTTCGCGCAGCCAAGTGCGACGGGCCTTAGCGCAAGAGGGTATTGCCGCATGGCGGAGCTGCGGGCATTCCTTAGCGGTGCGGCAGCCAACCAGCTTTCGCTCGAGGATATGGCGCGCCAAATGGGCATGAACGCCAACACCATGCAGCGGCAATTCCGGAGCGCCTACGGCACGACCATATTCGATTTTTTGCGCGAGAGCTCGCTTCAGCGAGCCCGGCTGGCGCTGGAGCACGATGCCCTCAGCATCAAGCAAGCGGCGGCACTAGCCGGCTATACCAGCCCTGCAAATTTCGCAACTGCCTACAAACGGCGTTTCGGGGTGACACCGAAGCTTGCCCGACGCAGCGGCCAGCGCTGAAGACAGTCGCGCAAACAAGTTCGTTTCTTGCGCAAACACTTCGCATGCTTTCAACCTAGATAATGAAACGCGAATGCCTCTCATTAACTAAGTTGAAATCATGTCACATTCCTTACCCTGTTTTGCCCTCAAGTCCGCAGTGGCTGCCGGTGTCCTGGGGGCATCCGGTGCCTTGGCGCAGATACAACCGGGGCAGCCACCAGATGGCGAGGCAACGCTGGGGACCGTGGTTGTGACTGCCAGTCAGCGCGAGCAGGCCATCAAGGAGGCCCCGGCCAGCATTTCCGTGATCACTCGCAAGGATATCGAGGCCAGACCATACAACTCGCTGGCCGACATCATGCGTTCCGTGGAAGGTGTCAGCGTGGTCGGCGCCGGCCCTAACGACCAAGACATCTYGATCCGCGGAATGCCGGGCGAATACACGCTGATGCTGGTGGACGGCAAACGTCAGAACACCAGGGAGACGATGAATCGAAGCACGGCTGGCGTTCAAGCCAATCTGCTACCTCCGTTGAGCGCGATCGAGCGCATCGAGGTGGTGCGGGGCCCGATGTCGTCGTTGTACGGCGCGGATGCGATGGGCGGCGTGATCAACGTCATCACGCGCAAGGTTCCCGAGAAATGGGGCGGCACGGTCACCGTCGGCGGCGTGCTGCAGCAGGAGAAAAACCAGGGCGACACCCAAAGCGTCGATTTCTGGGTCGGCGGCCCGATCAAGAAAGATGTGGTCGGCTTGCAGGTGTCGGGCAAGGCGTTGCATCGCGGCGAAGACAATATCTATTACCCGCTCAATGGCACCAGCGGCGCAAACGGTCAACGCGACCTCAGCTTTGACGTCAAGCTGGCGGTCAAGCCGGCGCGCAATCAGGATTTCAGCCTGAATGCGGGACGAGAGCAACTGACCTATCTCAGCACGCCCGGACAGAGTATCGCGGTCCCGACCCCACGCAATGTGCCAACGACCATCGTCGAGACTCGCCATGCGCGCGAGTACTGGGGCGTCACGCACAGTGGACGATGGGACTTCGGCAACTCCACCTTGTCCCTCTATGGAGAGCGTGGCACGCAGGACCAGTGGACGGCATCGGACCGGACTCCGATCAAGCCGGCGATTACCGACACGGTGCTCGAAGGGAAACTGGAGGTGCCATGGGCGGGAGAGCGCAATATCCTGACCGCGGGTGGTCAGCATATCTGGGCCCAGCTGTCCGGCGTGGGAAGGCAGGATGCGGTGCCGAAGGGCCATGCCCCGAATTCGGACAGCATCAAGCGCGATGCCTGGGCCCTGTTCGGCGAGAACGACTATTTCGTCAACAGCAGATTCACGCTGACCACAGGCGTGCGGCTCGACCATGACGATCGGTATGGCAGCCATGTCAGCCCGCGCGTTTACGGCGTATACAAACTCAGCCCGACATGGACGATGCGCGGCGGCGTGTCCTCCGGCTTCAAACCCCCTACTCTGCGTCAGAGCACCGCTGGATATTGCATGACAACCGGCGGCGTGGCGGGCGCCGTCCCCGGTACCTTGTGCGGGAACGCGAACCTCAAGCCCGAAACCAGCCTCACGCAGGAACTGGGCGTGCGTTACGACCAGGGCAAGAGTCAAGTCAGCCTCACCCTATTCAACAACCTGCTCAAAAACAAGGTATCCAGCTACGACACGGGGGTCGCCGACCCCAACTCCCCTGGCCGCAATATCTATGCGTACAACAACATCGACAAGGTCAAACTGTACGGCCTCGAACTTGGCGTCGGCACACATCTGGCCACGCAATGGAAGATCTCCGGGTCGTACACGATGACCCAATCGCGACGCGAGGGCAAATCGGAAAGAGCATTCAATGGCAGCTCGCTGAACGGTTACCCATTGGATAAGACACCAAAACACAAGCTCAATATGCAGGTGGATTGGACACCCCTGCCCCAGTTGAATCTCTACACCGACATCAACTACATCGGCAGCGAGCAATGGGCAGCATTCCGGAATGGCGCCCAGGGCGTACGCGAAAGACCCTCCACCACCACGTTCGATCTGGGCGGCATGTATCGCATATCCAAGAATCTCGCGATCAATTTTGCCGTGCTGAACCTGACCAACAAGATGGTGCCCGTGGACGACCGTAGTCGCGCCAACGGCTTGAGCGGCAACTGGATGGTGGACCAAGGCCGCCGCTTCGCGCTGAGCCTGACAGCTCAGATGTAAAGATCTTCAATCGCACTCACGACCCGACGTCCCATGTATTTATTAGTGATGCTATCCATTCGGATTGTTCACATGCCGATTGACTCGTTCGTTACTGCTCGGCCATGGCCAGTGCAATGAAAAGCAAGCAATGACGCATGACCGTTGCAGGTGAGAAGAAACGTGGGACCGGTATGCGAATCCTTTCACGTCAACCTAAGTTGGGGGCAAAAAGAATGAATGCTATTCCTCGTGCGGAATCTTCACTCACGGCACATCTCCTCCTGGACCTGTACCGAGCAGATTCACGGCTCTTTCTCTCCAGCCCCAGTCATACGTTGCTGGCGCAGGATGTCATCGACGAAGTGCCTCATTCCGACGACCCGCTAGGCCAGCGTGTACAGCTTGCGCTGAACCAAGCCAGCGCCAAGGGGCATCCGAACGCGGTGGCGGCCGGCGCGATCCCGTTCGACGTTGGCCAGCGCGCGGCGCTTGGTGTCGTCCGCGCGTTGCTGCGTGCCGGGCCCCTGACCGTTTCGCCACCGCCGCTGCCTGCCGCCGAACGCTACGCGACGCGTGCAGTTCCCTCTGGTGAAAATTATGCGGCCGGGGTAGCGCAGGCCATAGCGAACATTCACGCCGGCTATCTGGACAAGGTCGTGCTGGCGCGAGTGCTGGAATTGGCCGGCAGGCACCCGGTAGATGCGCGCGCGCTGCTCWCCCGTCTCGCGGCGCGCAATCCCCGCGGCTACACCTTCTCGGTGGAGGTGGGCGAAGGACGCACGCTGCTCGGAGCCAGCCCCGAATTGCTGGTCAGCCGCTACCAGGGCGTAGTGCGGGCCAATCCGCTGGCTGGATCGGCCCCCCGCAGCAGCAACCCGCTTGAGGACCGTCGCCGCGCTGAAGCGCTGATGGAGTCCGCAAAAGATCTGGAAGAGCACCGCGTGGTTGTCGATGCCGTGAAAGAGAGCCTGGCTCCGCTGTGCAAGATGCTGAATGTGCCCAGACGGCCCGCGCTGATGCACACAGAGACGATGTGGCATCTGTCGACTGAAATCAGTGGCACGACGCGGGCCGATGCATTGACGCTGGCACTGGCCTTGCATCCCACACCCGCGGTGTGCGGCTATCCGCGCAGTGTCGCGAGGGAACTGATTCTGCAGACCGAACCGTTCGATCGCGGCTTTTACACCGGCATGCTGGGCTGGGTGGACGCGCGCGGCGACGGCGAGTGGATTGTCGCCATCCGCTGCGCGGAAATCGCCGCCAATACCTTGCGCCTGTTTGCCGGAGCGGGCGTGGTGAGGGATTCGCAGCCGGATGGGGAGCTGGCGGAAACGACGGCCAAGTTCCGCACGATGCTCGACGCAATGGGCGTGGCTCATGATGCCGCGAGCGGTGCGGCGCCGGAGGTGGCGGCATGATACAGGCCCATTGCACGCCCTGGCCGGATGCGGTCGCCAACGACTATCGCGGGAAGGGATATTGGCAGGGTCAGTCCTTTCCACAGTGGTTGGCTCGACTGGCCGAGCAATATGGCAGGCGTATCGCGTTGGTGCAGGGCGAAACGCGATGGACATACCGCCAGCTCGCGGATGAGGCACAGCGTCTGGCCAGCGGCTTCGTCGAACTGGGGATTCTCCCGCGCGATCGCGTTGTGCTGCAGTTGCCGAATTGCGCCGCATTCTTCATCGTTGTCTTCGCGCTGTTCAGAATCGGTGCGCTGCCGGTCTTCGCACTGCCGGCCCACCGCAAGCAGGAGATCGGCCATTTTTGCCGGCATGCCGAAGCGGTGGCCTATATCGCGGTGGACCGTCATGCCGGATTCGACTACCGCGAATTGGCGAAGAGCGTGCAAGCGGAAGCGCCGACGCTCAAGCATGTACTGATAGCCGGCGATGCGGGAGGTCACATCGCGCTGGACAGCTTGCCTGCAGGCGTGGCCGAATTGCCCGCGGCTCCCGCCGCCAGCGACGTCGCGCTTCTGCAGTTGTCCGGCGGCAGCACCGGCACGCCGAAGCTGATCCCCCGCACGCATGACGACTATCTCTACAGCATTCGCGAAAGCGCGCGCATCTGCGGCCTGACCGAGGACAGCGTCTACCTGTGCGTTTTGCCCGTCGCGCACAACTACGCAATGAGTTCGCCCGGCACGCTGGGCACGCTGCATGCGGGCGGGACCGTCGTGTTGAGCGACAGCGGCAACCCTGATGCGGCCTTTCCGTTGATTGCGCGGGAACGGGTGACCATCACCGCGCTGGTGCCGCCGCTCGTACAGGTCTGGCTTTCCGCCGCCCGGGAGCGGCGGGATGCGTTGGCCAGTTTGCAGGTGGTGCAGGTCGGGGGCGCCCGGTTCGGCGACAGGCTGGCGCAGCGGCTGGAGATCGGTTTGGGCGCGAAACTGCAGCAGGTGTTCGGGATGGCTGAGGGACTCGTCAACTATACGCGGCTCGACGACCCTGTCGACGTGGTGGTGCGCTCGCAAGGCCGCCCGCTCTCGCCGGACGATGAGATCCGCATCGTGGATGACGAGGATCAGCCCGTCGCGCCGGGCGAGGTGGGCCATCTGCTGACCCGCGGCCCCTACACCATTCGCGGCTATTACAAGGCCGATGCGCATAACGCGCGCGCTTTCACGCCGGATGGCTTCTACCGCACCGGCGACCGTGTGCGCATGACGGAAGCGGGCAATCTGGTGGTGGAAGGCCGTGCGAAGGATCAGATCAATCGCGGCGGCGAGAAGGTCTCGGCTGAAGAAGTGGAGCACTTGCTGATGGCGCATCCCGAGGTCGTCGATGCGGCGCTAGTGCCGATGCCCGACGCCTATCTGGGCGAGAAAATCTGCGCCTATGTGATCCGCGGCAATCCGGCGCTGCACGCGGTAGGCCTTTTGCGCTTTCTGCGCACGCAAGGCATTGCCGCCTACAAGATTCCTGACCGCGTCGAGTTCGTCGACGTACTCCCGAAGACGGCCGTCGGCAAGACCAACAAGCTGGCATTGCGCAGGGACATCGCGAATCGGCTGGCAGCCGCCGAGGCGGCCGCCGGATAAATCACGGTGAATGAACAGCCCGCCCCGCGTCATCCATCACATCCACTGAATATTCGTATCGTTGATATGGCAATCCAAAAGATCACCTCTTACACCATGCCCGCGGACTTGCCTGCCAATCGGGTGGCATGGTGTTTCGATGTCAGTCGCGGGGCTTTGCTGGTGCACGACATGCAGGACTATTTCCTGGATTTCTATGACCGTCGGGCAGCTCCCATTCCTGATCTGCTGGCACATACGCGGCGCCTGATCGATATCGCGCACGCTACCGGCATGCCGGTGTATTACACCGCGCAACTACCTCGGCAGACAGCGACCGAACGAGGCCTGCTGACGGACATGTGGGGCCCCGGATTGACGGCGCAGCCAACGCGCGGCGCCATTTGCGCGAGCCTGTCCCCCTCGCCTGGCGATCATATTCTCGACAAATGGCGCTACAGCGCGTTTCAGCGCTCAGAACTCGAAACCATGCTGCGCCAGCAACAAAGGGACCAGCTTGCCATTTGCGGCATCTACGCGCACATCGGCTGCCTGATGACAGCGTGCGAGGCGTTCATGAGAGACATCCAGCCATTCTTCGTGGCCGATGCACTGGCCGATTTTTCCCGGGAGGCGCACAGCATGGCGCTCGATTACGTGGCGCAGCGCTGCGGCAAGGTCGTGTGCACGGAAGAACTGGCCGCCGGAATTGCCGCGCGCGGCTTCGTCAGGCCGCGGTCGCTCTCCGCRCTGACGGCGCAGGTCGCGCGCAGCCTGCAGATAGTGGAAACGGATTTGCAGTCGCACCACAACCTGATGGACTGGGGACTGGACTCGGTGCGCATCATGGCCTGGGTCGAGGAACTGCGCCAGGCCGGCGCGGACGTCAGCTTCGTGCAATTGGCGCAAGAGCCGACGCTCGCCGCATGGTGGCGATTGCTGCAGGGCGCCGCCAACACGCGCGCATGAATGGGGCGTTCCTGCGCATGCAACGCCCGATCTCACGAGCGAACGAGAATGCCATGCTTGTCAGTACCGCCGCAGTCGCCTTGGCGCAAGCAGACAGAATCCTGTTCAAGATGTGCAAGCACTATGCCGTCAAGGTGAGAGTCGTGTTTGACGCGGAGACTGCAGCCATCGATTTTCCATATGGCAGATGCCAGATCACGCGCACGGATGACGTACTGCGCATGCGTTGCGAAGCCGAGTCAGCGGAAAAGCTGGAGAAAATTCAGTACGTCATGGACGAACATCTGGCGCTCATGGCACGCAACAAGGAACTCGTGATCGACTGGCAGCGGGCTTGATCCCCTGCCCGCTCTCTTCTCCGTCTATGCATTCCTCCCGTGGGACGCCACCTCATGCCGCAAACAACTCAACGCATGCACACTACCTCCGCGCAATACGGCATCTGGGTAGCACAACAAGTCGATACCCACGATCCTGGGTATCTAACGGCGGAAACGATCGAACTCGGCGGCGCCCTGGACATGGCTGCGTTCATGGCCAGCGTGCAAGAGGTCCTTGACCACTGCGATGCGCTGCACATGCGTTTCGAGTGGGATGACGACATCCTGTGGCAACGCCGCCAGCCGGCCTGCACGCAAGTGCCGCTGGTGGATTTCGGCGCGCAGGCCGATCCGGTGCGGGCTGCACAGGACTGGATGCAGACCTCCCTGTCCATCTGTTGCGACGTGACGTCGGACGCCTTGTATCGCACGGCGCTGTTCAGGCTCTCGGCGCAATGTCATTGGTGGTATTTGCAGGTGCATCACATTGCGCTCGACGGTTTCGGCTACAGCCTGATCCAGCAGGCCGTGGCCGCCCGCTACAACGCCCGCGTGGCGCACGCGCCCCTGCCGCCGTTGCCCGATTGGAAGCTGGACAACGTCGTGGCCGCGGAAGCCCATTACAGGCAAACAGGCAAGTTCGACATCGACCGGGCATTTTGGCGTGAACACCTGCGTGAGGTGCCCTCTGCCGCACGATTGGCACCAGAGCAAGACTTCGGCAACACGGCGATCCGCCATACGTTGTTGCTGGATCCGGCGCACGTCAGGGTCTTGCGCGCCGCCGCCGAAGCCGCTCGGGCGGATTGGGCCGCATGGATACTCACGGCCATCGGCTTGTGGCTCGGCAAGCAGGCAGGCCAGCGGCAGCTGACGTTCGGTCTGCCGGTACTGAACCGGCTAGGCACGCCTGCGCTCAGTGTGCCATGCATGGCGATGAACATCGTGCCGCTGAGCGCGCATGTGCGCGCCGATGCGTCACTGCAGGCGTTGGTGGCCGAAACTGTCGGCAGGCTGCGCGYGATCAAGCCCCATCTGTACTATCGCTACGGCTGGATACGGGGCGACCTGGGACTGCTGGAGAGCAACAAGTTTCTGTTCAACCAGGCCGTCAACCTGATGCCATTCGATCGGCAGGTGGCTTTCGCTCATCTGTCCAGCGAAACGCGCCCCGCGAGCGGCGGGCCCGTCAAGGACTTGAACTTGACGCTGGCCGTACGCAACGGCGCATGGCACTTGACACTGGAAGCCAATCCCAACGCCTATGACGTGACGCGGCTGACGGCGCTGGCCGGCAGTCTGTCCAAGTGGCTCTTCGCGCTGGCCGGCCATGCGCCCGCTGCGCCCCTGGCGCCGTTGCTGGGCGATATGCCGTCGCTGTCGATCTGCCGGAGCAAGCCGCTGGACGAACCGGCACTCGACGTGATCGCGTTGCTGCGGCGGATGGCGGCGCGCTACCCCGACCACATCGCCATCGAGTCGAACGGCGCTCGCCTGGACTATCAAAGCCTCCTGAAACAGGTCGAGGCCTTGGCTGCCGCGTTGGCGCGGCGCGGCATGAACGAGCACAGCCGGATCGCGGTACTGGCATCGCGCTCGCCGGCTGCCATCGTCGCGACGCTGGCCGTCCTGTGGGTGGGGGCGGTATTCGTGCCGTTGGATCCCGAGGGGCCCGCGCGGCGCACCGCGAGCATCTTGACCGACGCGGCTCCCGACTTGGTGCTGACGCGCATGCCGTGGCGAGGGCTGGCCGGATCGCTGCCCGTGCTGGATCTGGATCAGCCCGGCGCCATGATCGAGGGCCCCGCGCGTTGCTGTTCGCCGCAGCCGCAACACCCGGCGTATCTGCTGTACACGGCGGGCTCCACCGGCGAGCCCAACGGCGTGCTGGTCGGGCGTGGGGCGCTCGCGCATTTTGTGGCCAGCACTCGTGCGGCGTACGGCATCGAGCCGGCGGACCGGGTGTTGCAGTTCGCTCCGCTGCATTTCGATACCAGTCTGGAAGAGATCTTCATCACGCTTTGCCACGGCGCTACGCTCGTCGTGCGCGACGATGCGATGCTCGATTCGGCGACGGTGTTCGCCACGTCGGTGAAGCGCCTCGGCATCACCGTGCTCGACCTGCCCACCGCTTACTGGCATGTGCTCGCACATGCCCTGGATCCGGACACCGCACGCAAGCTTGATCGCCTGCGCCTGACCATCATTGGCGGCGAAGCCGCCCTCCCCGAGCGGGTAGCACGCTGGCGAGAGCTGTTGCCCGGACAGGTGTTGCTGAACACCTACGGCCCGACCGAAAGCACCATCATCGCGACCACCGCGCGGCTGTGCGGTCCGAGAGCCGCATGGGAGGCCGGCGACGCCGTGCCTATCGGTTTGCCTCGTCCCGGCATCGAAGCGCGCATCGTGGACGATCGCCTGTATCCCGTCGCGGCAGGCGTCGCGGGCGAGCTAGTGTTGAGCGGCGACGCACTGGCGCTGCATTATCTGCACGACCCACAGCTCACGGCCGCGCGCTTTGTCCGCTTGCCCGATTCCGGCCAGCGCGCCTATCGCACCGGCGATCTGGCACAACTGCAAGGCGGGCAGCTGCGCTTTCTCGGACGCATCGATCATCAGATCAAGATCAGCGGGCTGCGCATCGATCCGCTGGAAATCGAAAACCTGCTGCTCGGCGCACCCGCTGTGCGCGAAGCGGCCGTGGTTCCGGTGCAGCGCGGGCCTGGCATCTGCGCGTTGGCCGCGTTCGTGGCGGGCACGGGGGACGTGCAGGCGCTGCGGGCGATGCTGGCTCAGTCATTGCCCGCGCCCGCTGTTCCGGATGCCTGGCATGTGCTCGAGCAATTGCCGCGCAGCCCCAACGGCAAGACGGATCGCAAGGCCCTGCTGGCACATGCCGCGAGCCGGATCGCGGCCGCGGATCTCAATGTGGACGGTGCAGGTGCGCTCGAGCGGCAGGTGATGCGGATCTGGCGCCAGGTGCTGGGCGACGTGCCGTTGACGACGACATCGAACTTCTTCGATCTAGGCGGAAAATCCTTGCAGGCGATGCAGACGGCCAGTCAGCTCGCGCTGGAATTGGGCCGGGACGTGCCTGTGTCCATGCTCTTCCGCCACGGCACGGTGCAGGCGCTTGCCCATGCGCTGGCGGCGCCGCTGGCCTACCGGCCACAGGCCTTGCACGATGCCTTTGCGCCGTTGCTTCCCATCCAGACTGGCTCGTCCGGCGCCCCGGCGCTCTTCTGCCTGCACCCGGCCGACGGGCTCGCCTGGAGCTATCTGCGTTTGGCACGCCATCTGCCCGATATGACCGTGCACGGCCTGCAGATGTCGGTGGAGCAAACGCTGGCGGCGCAAGACTTCGACGCGTTAGTCGAGGGCTACGTGCAGCGCGTGCGTGCGTTGCAGTCTGACGGGCCGTACCACCTGCTGGGATGGTCTCTGGGCGGCGCGCTGGCCCATGCCGTCGCCGCAAGGCTAGCGCTGCAGGGCCACGCGATTGGCTTGCTGGCGCTAATGGACAGCTATCCTGTCTCGGCCTGGGTGGCGCACCCGCAGCCCATCCTGCGCGACGCGTTGCAGATACTGCTGACCGTCAACGGCGATTTCGATACGGCCGGACTGGCGGACGAAGCGCTGCGTCAGCGGCTGTTGCGCACGAATAGCCCGTTCGCCGCGCTGGGCCGGTCCGGGCTCGACGCGTTCGCGCGGCAAACGCTGCGCCAGATGCAGTTGTTCCGCGCGAGCCAGACGCCGTCGTATGACGGCGAACTGCTGCTCTTCCGGGCCTCGCGCAAGCCCGGCCACTTACCTGGCCTCGATAGCTGGAGGCCGCATCTGCGGCCAGGCCGCTTGCAATGCAGCATGCTCGACTGCTCGCACGACAGCATGTCCGACCCAGCGCCCATTGCTGTCATCGGCGCAACGCTGGCTGCGCGACTGGCATAGCCGGGCCGGCCGGCAACAGCCGCCGCATCCCCTTCTTTTACAGGAGTCTTATCGCATGGACAGCACCATTACCGATTTTCCGGAATCCATTGCCGTGGTGAGCGGCGCGGCCCAAGGCATAGGCGCGGCCGTGGTTCGCGCGCTCTGCGCGCGCGGCGTGGCCGTCGCCGCGCTCGACATCCAGGCGGAAGGGCTGGAACAACTGGCGACCGACGGTGCGGCAGCCGGGTACCGGATTCATCCTGTAACGGTAGATATCGCCGATGGCGCCGCCGTGCGCGCCGTAGTGGATCGCATCGACACGCAGATCGGCCCGATCGGCATGCTGGCCAACGTCGCGGGCATTTTGCGCGTCGCGAGCGTCGATGCCCTGCGCGACGAAGACTGGGACCGCAGCTTTGCCGTCAACATGCACGGCGTGTTCCACTTGTCGCGTGCAGTGGCGCAACGGATGATGCCGCGCCGAGGAGGCAGCATCGTCACGGTTGGCTCGAACGCGGCGTTCGTGCCACGCATGCAGATGGCGGCCTATGCGGCATCCAAGGCGGCTGCGCATCAATTCACCAAATGCCTCGGCCTGGAGCTCGCCGAGCACGGCATCCGCTGCAACATCGTCGCCCCCGGTTCGACCGACACCCGGATGCAGCGCCAACTATGGACGAATAGGAGAACCAAGAAAGGCGTCATTGCGGGTTCGTTGCCCGCATATCGCACGGGCATCCCGTTGGGCCGCATTGCAGATCCCGAAGACATCGCATCAGCCGTGCTGTTCCTGCTGTCGAACGCGTCTCGGCACGTCACGCTGCACAGCTTGTGCGTAGACGGCGGCGCCACGCTGGGCGTGTGAATCCAGCCGAATTTCGTCAGCGCCCCGGTCACTCAATCAAAAACGTACCGACTGCCTTCGCTTGCTATCGCCCACCCACCAGTACCTCTGCCTTCAGGACCGCCATGTCCACCAAGTCCATCCAGACAACGTCTGCAGTCACGCTACCCGTCGCCGAGCTGATGCCGCTATTGATCGCCAATCTCACGACCATGGGAGGCAGCTACGCCTTTATCGCCGTGGCGGGGCCGATGGCCCGCCTGATGCATCTGCAGGCCTGGCATGTCGGCGCCATCATCGGAATGGTCGGGCTGGTTTGGATCGTAACCGCCCGCGTCTGGGGGCGAGCCGTGGATGCCCGGGGCCGTGTGCCAGTGCTCCGCATGGCGATCGTCGGCTTCACCGTCTCCTACGTACTGTTGGCGTGCTACGTCTGGTGGGCGCTGCAAGGTGGTACGCATCACGTCCCTGCCATGGGCTTGAATATCGCAGCGCTACTGCTCACGCGCGCGGCGATGGGTGGCTTCTTTGCCGGCCTGCCCGTGGCGGCCACCGCCTGGATTGCCGACCACACCGAGGCCCAGTCACGGGCTGCCGCCCTGGCACGATTTGGCGCGGCTGGCGCCATTGGCATGGTATTCGCTCCGCCCGTGGCGGGTTGGCTTGGTCAATACGACCTATCCGTCGCGCTGCTCGTCTTTGCGCTGCTGCCGCTCGTCGGACTACCATGGCTGGGGCGTCTGCATGACACGCGCAAACCACAAGCTCCGCGCGCCCCGCAACGCCTGAAGATCACCGACATCCGCATCCGCCTGCCGTGGCTGAGTTCCTTTACGCTGTTCAGCGTCGTCATGATGGCCAACAGCTCGCTAGGCTTTTATGTCATCGACCGCTTGGACGTAGCGGCCCACCAAGCGGCCGCCGTTGTAGGCTATGCCCTGGGCAGCGCCGGGCTCGGCTTGATCCTGATGCAAACGATCGTTAGCAGGCTGCCGCATGTCGCGCCCCGGCAATGGCTGCGATGGGGTGCATTGGCAGGTGCCGCGGGCTTTGCATCCGTCTTGCTGGTCGGACCAACGCAGCCGATGGCCGTGTGCCTGAGCTATTCCGTGGCCGCCCTGGGCATGGGCGCGGCGTTCCCGGCAGTTGCCGCGCTTGCCAGCAATGCTGTCTCCGCTTCCGAGCAAGGCGCTAGCGCCGGCGCGATGTCCGCCGCGCAAGGGCTAAGCATGGTGGTGGCGCCGCTGCTCGGCACGGCGCTCTATGACCTGCTGCCGCCCGCAACCTTTGCATTGATCAGCATCCTGTTGCTGGTGCTGTTCGGCGCGACCTGGCGAGGCACAAGGGGACATGTCGCAGCATGACGGTGTGGCATCCTGGTTCATTTCCCGGTAACTCGTGCCACCTTCACGGTACCGAAGAGCCACCAGCTGGAAGGCCGCCTGCGCAGCCTTGAGTTCCACCTGCGCGGGGATCAGTTGGCTGCTCCGGGTTGCACGGCCCGTGAGCTGCACGCGCCGTGCCTATGGCAGAGAGCACTGCTTTCGCGCCCCGACCGGGGCCGCCATATGCAACACCTCGCCGTCTCTTGGAATGCGCAACCGCGCTTCGACACCTGCCTGCCTTGCGGCGAGCGCTAGCGCGGACCGCGTCACCGGACAGTGGCTGAGCGCTTCCAGATGATTCGCAACCACCGTGCCAGGCGCCAGGCGGGTGAATTCGACGACCTCGTCGATGCCCATGATGATGTCGCTACCCATATCGAATCGCGCACCTCCGGCGGGTACGACGCAGACTTGCGGGCGATGGTGCGCAACGAACTCCCGGACCGTTGGCGTGAGTACCGTATCGCCGCTCAGGTAGAGGCTGGGCTCATCCGGCACCTCGATCAGATAGCCGACCCCATGCTCCATCAGCTTGCCGACCAAGCCACGGCCGTGCGTGCAGCGAACCGTGCGAATCCGACCGCCCATGAAGGGGTTGGGCTGCCCGTGCGCTTCCGGCAACGGCTGGACATTCAATCCGCGTTCRGCCAGATGGCGCCCATCGTGCGGTGTGCAGATGATCGGAAGCTGCCGATCGCACAGCCAACTTTTTGCCGCGCGGTCCAGATGATCGAAATGACCTTTCTGGCAATGCGTTATCAGGCAATGGGTGACCGACTCAAGCGCTGTCGCAGCCGATTCGGGTAAATCGACCAATGGGTTACGTTGCCTTGCGCCGAATACCCGCAAAGGCGGAAGCGCATTTTTAGGGGCAAACATCGGGTCGATCAGGATTCGATTCGGCCCGAACTCCACAATGATGGTCGCGTTGCGAAGGTGGTGAATTTTCATGACGAAGCCTCCGGGAAGAAACCTTATTGTCTCGACGCGGAAACCCGTTGAGAATGGCGAGATTGGACATAATTGATTCGGTTTCTGCCATGCCAAAACCACTACGCATTGGTTTGCTTCTATTTCCGGGCTGTATGCCRGCAGGGTTATTCGCGTTTTCCGATATGCTCCACGCTGCCAATCGCCGCGCGAACGGCATGCTGTTCGAAACGCATTACGTTGCGCTACGCGCCGGGACTGTCGAATGCGCCCACGGCTTGTCACTGCATGTTTCCAGGCCGCTGGATCTCGCCAGTCTTGACGCCCTCCTGGTGCCAGGCTTTTGGGCGGAGTCAGTGCGGCAGGTGGAAGACATGATTGTGGCCAACGCTGGCCTCGTATCACTGCTGGCGGCCCGTCGCAAGAACTTGCTGCTGTGGAGCTATTGCAGCGGCGTCTGTTTGCTGGCGGAAAGCGGGCAACTGAATGACCAGGCCGCGACCGTTACCTGGTGGTTGGCGGAGGCAATGGCGCAGCGCTACAGGAAGGTGAAATGGCAAAGCGAGCGGAATTGTGTCGTCACCGCGCGTACGGCCACCGCTTCTGGCGTGAATGGCTACCTACCTATTGCCGAGGCGCTGATAGAGCGGCATGTCAGTCCCGATGTATTGCGTGACCTGGTCAATCTGATGGTACTTCCCCGTGCCGTTCAGCCTCACCGAGCCTTCCAGGCCATGAGCCTGATCGAGCAATCCAGCCGCTTGCTGCGCCAATTGCACACGCTGGTTGAGCAATTGCCTGCCGAACAGATCACGGTGCAGCAATTGGCCGAGCAACTCTGCATGTCGGAACGCACGCTCGCGCGCAAGGTGAGAAGCGAGACCGGGGTCGCCATCGCGGCGTATGCCCGCTGTATCAAACTGAACCAGGTCAGTGACCGCCTTATCCATACGACATCGCCAGTCAGCGTCCTCAGCGCGGAGCTAGGATTCAGTAGCGATTCCAATATGCGCCGCATGTTCAAGGAGCTGACTTCGCTGACGCCCCTGGAATACAGGCAACGGTTTGCGAGATGACGAGGCATTCGGCATTGCTACGGTCGTGCGGGAAAAACTGCCGGACTCACGATATCGACATCACGGAAAGAATGTGGAACCTGCAAATCCGCATCCCCGCAACGATGGCTTCGGCCTCGCCATTGAGCACGACATGGAGAAACTTGTCATCCTATGGGTCGCGGCATGCAGTCACCCACGGCGTCGCCGTTCAATTCATCGTGCCAGCCTATCCAGCCGCACCGGCATAGCCGGTGCGTGGATGGTCTGCGGCTACTTCACTGGCGTCAGGATCGGCGCCCCCTTGTTCTTGATCAGGAAGACGACGAACTTTGCTGGCTGCGTAGTGCTGGCATTGCGTCCGACAGTGTGAATATCGTTGGGACGTTCGTGGAAGGTTTCGCCCGCCTTGAGCGTCACCTCCTTTCCGCCCCTGACGCCCATGACGATGCTGCCCTCGAGCACATAGACGAACGCGTGCGCGTCATGGCGATGCACGGGATCGACGGCACCCGGCGGATACTCCACCACGATCATCGTGGCCTCCTTCCCCGGATATTCGGGCAACGCCTCCGTGAGCAAGGGCGTGACACTTGCCTCCGGCGCGGCGGCGGCCGGCTGTGCAACCATGAGGCCCGACACCATCAGGGTTGCCGCAATGGATGCGACCGTCTTCATGGCATCACTCCAGATTGGCTTTGTCGAGCCCGAACGCCTTGTCCGATGAGCCGGGCACCATGCGGAACGCCACGTTCAGGCGGTTCCAGGTATTGATCGCCCCCACGAGGAACGTGAGATCCGACAGTTCCTTCTCGCTGTACTGGGTGCGCACGCGTTCATAGATTTCGTCTGACACGCCCTGGGCGGGAATGTTGGTCAGTTCCTCGGTCCAGGCCAGCGCGGCGCGTTCGCGCGGCGAGAACAGCGTCGACTCGCGCCAGATCGCCACGTGATGCAGGCGCAATTCGCGTTCGCCATGGATCTTCGCCATCTTGATATGCATGTCGACACAGAACGCGCAGCCGTTGAGCTGCGATGCGCGAATCTCGACGAGCTCGCGAATGGGTTGTTCGATCGTGGTGTTCTGGAACAGCGCGCTGAGCTCCATGAGCTTCTTGGACAGTTCCGGCGATTGCTGGAAGTAATTCGTGCGTTGAGACATGTTGACTCCTGGTGATTTGATCAAGTTCTTACTCACGAACCTGCGCTGCCTACTTGGACATGTGCCCTTCGGACTATTTTTGTTGCGATTGACGCATCCATTCCTCGAAGCCGATGCGCCCGAGGCGTGCCTCGCCCAACGGCACGAGCGAGTATTCCTCGACCAGGCCGCCGAAGTAGCGTGCCTCGGGGTCGCGCACGACTTCACGCGGGTCACCAACCGCCTTCAAATAGCGGGCGATGATTTCGTTGAACGGTGCGCGTTCCGGGCCCGCGATCTCGACGATGCCGTTTCGCGGTGGCGCGAGCGCGACGTCGGCAACGATGGCTGCAACGTCATCCGCCGCAATGGGCTGGAACAGGCCGGGAGAAACGCTGACAATGTTTCCTTTCGTACTGGAATCGGCGATGCCACCACTGAATTCCATGAACTGGGTCGAGCGGATGATGGTGTACGGGATGCCGGACGCCTCGACCAGTTTCTCTTGTGCGACCTTGGCGCGGAAATAGCCATTGTCGGGGGTCCGGTCGGTACCGACGATGGAAAGCGCGACATGGTGCTGGACGCCCGCTGCGGCCTCCGCCGCGTGAAGGTTGCGGCCGGAAGTCTCGAAGAACTCCAGCACTGCTTTATCTTCAAACGAAGGGGAATTGGCGAGGTCGATCACGACCTGAGCGCCGGCCAGGGCCTCCTTGAGCCCCGCGCCAGTGATGCTGTTGACACCGCTCTTCGGCGAGGCGGCGACGACCTCGTGGCCGCCCAGGCGCAGAATGGGAACGGTCTTCGAGCCGATCAGGCCGGTCCCGCCAATGATGACAATCTTCATGATGCTTCTCCGTACTAAGGAAGGTGGAGTGATCCACGAAACTATGTTAGGTAACGCCTGGCCCCCACGCCAGATCGCCTCGAAGCGCGCGGCATTTCCTGTCCGGCATCAATCCTGATGCGGGTTACCTGCTGCTTTTCGTTTATCGAAAATATGAGCTTGCGATACCCTGCGTTACATCAGCGCGCCGCTGCGTAGCGATTGCGCGGCCTGCGCTTCGATCACAATTTGAGGCACTTCCGCAAAAGCCAGGCCCGTCGCATGCGTGAACCTGACATCCTTGAGTCCGATGATGCCAAGCACCGCAGAGAGATACGGACGAAAGAAATCGGGCTGGACGGGTGGATCCCGGAACATGGCGCCGCCGGATGTCACCGCCACGAACGTTGGGCGATCGCGCAGCAATCCGATTTTCCCTTCAGGCGTGGCGGTAAAGGTCACATCGCGTCGAACCACGAGATCGATCCAGTTCTTAAGCACAGCCGGCACCGTGAAGTTGTGCACCGGAGTGGAGATCCAGAGCAGATCGGCCTGTTCGATCTCCCTGATCAGCGCATCCGACACGGCAAGCGCCGCGCCATAGCGTTCCTTTGCCTCGGCGGCGGGCAGCAGCAGCGACTCCGCGTACTCCGCGGTGATGGCTGGCAGCGGCTCGGCGCCAAGGTTGCGTCGCGTCACATGAATCTCCCGCCCGAATTGCGCGGACAGCGCGGGCAGCAATTGCCCGGTCAGGTGCCGGCTGGTGGAATAGTCACGGCGCGGGCTGCAATCAAGCAGCAGCAGGTTGAGGGACTTCATTGCAGCACCATGCAGAAGTGCAGGCCCTCGGCGAGCAGCCCCGAACGGAAATAGAAGCGCTGGGCCTTCGCGTTGGCAAGTCCGGTATCCAGGACAAGTCGCTGGCAGCCTTCTGTGCGTCCAAGCTCGCGCAGCGCTTGCAGCAGACACTCGCCGTGGCCCTGCCCCCGGCCTCCCGCATCGGTGATCAGATCGTCTACGTACAGGAAGCGCCCGTGGATCAGGTTGTCAAGACGACGATATCCGGCCAGCGCAACAGGTTTGCCAGCGTCCCAGAGCGCGAGCAGCCGGTAGCCTTGCCCGCTTTGCAGCGTGACGTTGGCCAGAAAGTCTTCCGGCATTTGCAGCTTGGGGCGCAGTTGCCGCATGACAGGGAAACACGCGAGGATGTCAGCCTCCGTCTCCGCATGTCCGAGAGTCAGATTGTTTGTCATGGTGCCGATGCGTGCTGGTTTGTGTAGGCTTCAATGTAGTTGAGCGATGACACAGTCAACAGGCACATGTTTGTCGTTTTCAACTAGGCCATCGGCTTGAGGTTGTATGACCTATGGGTGGTTTGTCATTCGATCGACCAGGCGGCGAATGAGGGGTGTGGCCGACACGACAACCGGCAGCATGGTCAGCCAGGAGACGCTCCAGGACCTTAGCCAGTGCTGAAGAAACAGGCCTTCGTCTGCAAATGGAATGCTTGCGATGGCAGCAGCGATGGAACAGGTCAAGCCGGCCTGGATTACGCCGTAGGCGAAATAGCTGTAGCGCGAAGGAATCTTAGGCATGTGAGTCGCCCCTATGCATTCTTTGAACCGGACACTCATGCACCCCGCCATTGCCGCGCCAAGGGCTGTCGCCCCTGGCGCATGACAGGCGCTATGCGGCTGCGCCAACCTTCCCTGCCAGCCGCTGCACGGTTTCGTTGGTATCCCACAGCGCGTTTGCGATGAAACGGAAGTTGACCAGCGCCGCGTGATACCCGTCGCCTTCCGGTAGCTTCGGCCCTGCTACGGCGTCGCGCACGACAGCAACCTCGAAACCTTGCTCCAGCAGATCCCGCAGATGGGATTCGACGCACAGATTGGCGGCCATGCCCGCAAGGATCACCTGGTCGACGCGCTGCTTGCGCAACTGCAGGACAAGGTCGTTGGCCTGCGGGCCGTACAGCTTGTGCGTGGAGCAGATGATGGTCTTGCCATCCTCGATATACGGCTTGAGCTCCGGCATGAAGTCCGCGCCCGAGTCACGGAAACCGTCCAGGTTCAGCGCGCCAGGACGGTCGAACATGCCGATGGCATGCTGGAACATTTCGGCGGGACCCTGCACTTTCCATGTGTGATCATGGGGAAAGTAATAGTGGGGAGAGATGGCGACCGTGATGCCAGCCTGCTTTGCGGCCTCGAACAGACGGACCAGGTTGGGCACGAGGTTCTGCTCCGTCACGCTTTCTCCTACGACGCCCCAGCTACGACCTTCGGGGCTCATGAAGTCGATCTGCGGGTCAATCACGACGAGCGCGGTGCGTGGCAGGTCTAGCGTGATGCTGGCCTTCGGCAGAGCCGGATCAACGGGATCTGCATAGGTGGCGTGGTGGTTGCACATGGGAAGTACCTCTTATGGTGAGCCCAGTCCGCCGGCGCCATTGTGGGGTCCGGCAGATTCGGCGTCGTTTCAACTACGGATGAATGCCAACAGGTCGGCGTTGAACCTGTCCTTGTGCGTGTCGGTGAGCCCATGCGGCGCACCGGGGTAGACGATCAGCTTCGCGTTCCTGACGAGCTTTGCCGATGCGCGTCCGGCGGCGTCGATCGGCACGATCTGATCGTCGTCGCCGTGGATGATCAGGGTCGGCACGTCGATCTTCCTGAGATCCTCGGTGAAATCGGTTTCCGAAAATGCCTTGATCGAGTCGTACGTACTCTTGTGTCCACCCTGCATGCCCTGCGCCCACCATGCGTCGATCAACCCCTGCGACGGCTTTGCACCGGGACGGTTGAAGCCATAGAACGGGCCCGCCGGCACGTCCTTGTAGAACTGCGACCGATTGGCAAGTTGTGCGGCACGCAGGCCGTCGAATACTTCGATTGGCAGTCCGCGCGGATTGGCGGCAGTCTTTACCATCAGAGGCGGCACCGCCGAAACCAGCACCACCTTTGAAACGCGTCGCGTCCCATGCCGGCCGATGTACCGGGCCACCTCGCCTCCMCCCGTGGAGAARCCCACCAGGATGGCGTCCCGCAGGTCAAGGGTTTCGAACACAGTGGCCAGATCGTCGGCATAGGTGTTCATCTCATTGCCGTTCCATGGCTGGCTTGAACGGCCGTGGCCACGACGGTCATGTGCAACGGCGCGATAGAGCTGGGTGCCGTCCTTTGCCGTGATGTAGCTGCCTGAGGCCTTGCCGCGTGCCGTTGAGGGACTCGATCCCATTGCCGACGGTGCCGCCGCAGCAGGTCCGGGCAAGCTGGAAGCCGCCAGCGCGCTGGCGGCGGCCGCGCTGCCCACCAGCAGGTTACGTCGCGATAGGCCTTGATCGAGGCTGCGATCTGAAGACATGGTGAGACTCCTTTATTGGCGCGTGCGCGCGTTGCCTTGAATATGTCTGAGCGTCAGGTTCTTGGTCATGGTGCCGATGCATGCTGGTTTGTGCAGGCTTCAATGTAGTTGGGCGATGACACAGGCAACAGGCACATCTTTATCGTTTTCGACTGGGCCATCGACATGGGGCGGCATGACCTATGGTTGCTAGCGCGTCGACCAGGTGATCTATTGGCGCGAGTGCGCAGTGCCTGATATATATGATCAGTCGTCTTTTTAAGGCCGCAAAAAAATTTCAGTACAACAACCGCTTGGGGGTGACTTGCTGAAATCGTCGGCAGGCGTCGCCATTGCGCTGGACCTTGCTGCGCAGGACCGCCCCTTCCCAGGCTTCGATAATGATGGACGCGAGCTGCTCGGAATCTACGTCCGCCGCAGTTCCTGGCGCAGCCTGGCCTCATCAAGGCAGGCATGTGATCATGCCTTCCCAGCGCGCCAGAATGCGCTCCAGAGCCGTTCGGACTTCACCGCTGGTATTGGACAATTCGAGAGAAAGGTTGCCCACAAGGCATCCGAGCGTGAAATCTTGTGCCGCGTGGTCCGCCACCAGCAACTCGAACAACTTTCCGATCCTGGCCAACGGCGCGATGCGCGCGTCATACATTACTTTGGCATGGCATTGTTCAATGGAATCCCAATAGGCTTCGAGCACTTCGGCGGCAAAGGCTTGCTTGCTGTCGAAATAGCTGTAGAAGGATCCCTTGGGAACATCGGTGGCACCGACGATGTCCCGCGCCAGACCCGTTGAAACCGGCGCTGTGAATCACACGAGCACCGTCGATGAGCAGCCGGCTACGGATCTCGGGGTTGGCGGGTCTTGGCATGTCGCAATAGTTGCTAAGCAGATGCGGAGAGCAATAGACGACTGGTTGATTATTTGCCAAGCGTCCCATGACGATCGCCTATGCTTTCAGCGCGCGCATCAGTTCGGCAACCAGGCGATCGGCTTCAGTCTGACTGCGCAGATTGGTAAAGCCCATCATCAAGCCACGCCGCCCTGGCGCACCATGCCGCCAGGCGGTCAGCGAATGGACGGCGAATCCTGCCTCGCGCGCGCGGCGGGCCATCGCCAGATCGTCAAGATCGTCCCTGACGTCGACCAGAAGGTGCATGCCGCCATCCTGCAGGCAAACAGTGAAGCCGTCCGTTTTGTATGGCGCCAGCGCCTCGGCCAGCATTGCGCGTCGTCGTGCGTAAAGCGTGCGCATGCGTTTGATGTGCCGGGCGAAGTGTCCCTGCGCAATAAACTCCGCCGCCACGGCTTGCAAGAGTTCGGGGCAGCCGCCATGCACCATGCGCCTGCAGGCCAGATTCATGGTCGGCACCAGACTTTGTGGCACGACCACGTAAGCGAGCCGTAGTCCCGGGTACAGCACCTTGCTAAGCGTGCCGCAATAGATCACCCGGTCGCATGTGTCCAGGCTCTTCAGGGCCGGCAACGGGTGGCCGCGGTAACGAAACTCGCCGTCGTAGTCGTCCTCGATGATCCATGCGCCCCGCTCACCGGCCCAGTCGAGCAGTTCGACGCGACGTTGCAGTGTCAGTGCCACGCCAGTCGGGCTCTGGTGCGATGGCGTCACTACGGCCAGGCGCGCCTCTGGAAAATGCTGACGCCCAAATTCGACGTCGAGGCCATGATCATCCACTGGCACATTCCGGACCTGCAGGTTCAGGCGCCTGAGTGACTGGGCTGTCGGAGGGTAGCTGGGATCCTCAACCCAGGCGCTTTCGCCCGCCAGCCTGAGCGCATCCACAATCAGCGCAAGGCTGGCCGTATATGCCGGCACGACGAACACCTGGTGCGGCTGGGCGTCGATGCCCCGTGAGCGCTGCAGGTAAGCGGCCAACGCTTCTCGCAGCGGGCCAAATCCGGCTGACGCCGGCCTGGTCAGCGAGCCGGCGCTGCGTATTTGCCGAGCCATCAACCTCGTCCATAGTTTTCGCGGGAACTCATCCAGCGCGGGAAGCCCGAGTTGCAACGGCACGGGGATTCCACCATCCGTTTCGATCGAAAACTCGGTAAGTTCCTGGTCCGGTGGCGTGCGGCTGGATCCAGCCGCTGCGGCCACGCGGTGGGGGCGCGATGGCGCAATTTGCGCGGAAACGAATGTCCCCGCAGGGCCTCTGGCGATCAGGTAACCTTCGCCCAAGAGTCGGTCATAGGCGACCTGAACGGTCCCGCGCGCCACTCCGAGCTCGCCCGCAAACGCACGCAAGGATGGCACCCGCTGCCCGGGTTTCAGTTGCCCTTGCTGAATCGAGGCACGAATCCGGGCGTAGATCTGCTCATGCAGCGGCGCTGCGTTGGATGGATCCTGAGCCGGTAACTTCGTCATAGCCTGGCAAATAAAAAAAAGGTTCATCCGACTTTCGTGTGGGTCAGCGCAGCTGGATGTAGGTTGAGACCACCGCAGTGGAAGTAGACGGCGATCTTAAAGTGGTCCGGATTGCGATAGCCGCAGGCTCGCTTCTGCACAGTGGCGATC
>NZ_JBFTNE010000107.1:0-23962 GCF_056397325.1 Cupriavidus sp. 05N39 | reverse complement strand
GGCAAAAAGAGCGGAAGAGAGGGACCCATGTTTGAGTATCGCCTTAAGGCGATGCGAGTTTGGGTCCCGGCCGCTCTTTTTGTCTGCCGACGAGGGGGGGCGCCCCATCCGGCGCGCTTCTTTGCCTACTTTCTTGGCAAGACAAGAAAGTAGGTCGCCTCCCCGGAGGGGAGGTGAAACCGCCTTTGACTTTAAGCCTTTGAAGTTGCCTTTGACGTTAAGCAGTTGCAGACGCAATAGCAATCGCAATCGCAATCGCAGAATCAAATCACCCCATCCCTCCGCAACTCCCCAATCACCTCCCCCCCCACCCCCCAATCCCGCAACACCGCCTCACTATCCGCACCAGGCTCCACAGGCGCCAGAGGCACCCCCGCCGGCGTACGGCTGAAACGCGGCGCCGGCGCCGGCTGCATCACCCCATCGATCTCAAGAAACGTCTCGCGTGCCCGGTTATGCGGATGTTGCGGCGCCTCATCCCAGTCCAGGACCGGCGCAAAGCAGGCATCGCTGCCTTCCAGCAACTCGCACCACTGCGCCCGCGTGCGGGTGAGGAACAGCGCGGTCATGCGCGCCTTCAACTCGGGCCAGTGGCGCTTATCGAGTTGCTTGTCGAAGAGCGGATCGTCCAAGCCGCACCGCTCGCGCAGCAGCGCATAGAACTGCGGCTCGATAGCGCCCACCGCCACATACGTGCCGTCGGCGCACGCATAGGTGTCATAGAAATGGGCCGCGCCATCGAGCAGGTTGTCGCCGCGCTGGTTGTTCCAGCGCCCGGCCGCCTTGAATCCGTACATCATCGCGGACAGCAATGCGGTGCCGTCGGTCATCGCCGCATCCACCACCTGCCCCTTGCCCGAATTACGCGCCTCGTTGACCGCGCACATCACGCCAAACGCCAGCAGCATGCCGCCGCCGCCAAAGTCGCCGACGTAGTTGAGCGGCACCACGGGCGGCTGCCCCGGCCGGCCAATGGCATGCAGCGCGCCGCCGATGGCGATGTAGTTGATGTCATGGCCGGCTGCCTGAGCCAGCGGCCCGTGCTGGCCCCAGCCGGTCATGCGGCCGTACACGAGCGCCGGGTTGCGCGCCAGGCAAACGTCCGGGCCCAGCCCCAGGCGTTCCATCACGCCCGGGCGGAAGCCTTCGATCAGCACGTCAGCCTTGGCGATCAGGTCCAGCACGACCCCGGCCGCGCCGGGCTTGCGCAGGTCGATGGCCAGCGAGCGCCTGCCGCGCGCGGTCACGTCGCAGCGCGCCTTGCCCGCGCCGGTGGCCGGCGCCTCGCCGGGCTGGGCCGGGCGGGGCCGGTCGATCCGGATCACCTCGGCGCCCTGGTCGGCCAGCATCATCGCGCAAAAGGGCGCAGGGCCGATCCCAACCATTTCCACCACTTTCAGTCCCGCCAACGGTCCCGCCATGTCCTGTCTCCGGTTGTCTGCTCCTTCAGGCGGAGCGTCTAGCCGGTCAGTTTGCCACGGACGCCAGGGGCCGGAATCGTCAATACCGACGAATCCGCGCGGGGCCGCTTAAGCCAGGGACGCCGCGGCGAAGGCCGGCGGCGTCGCGGCAAGCGCCTCGCGCAGCGCCTGGGCAGTGCGTTCGCCCAGGTCGCCGGGCACGGGCTGGCCGCTTTCCGCCAGCGCCTGGGCCACGCTGACCACCTTGTCGGCCCGGTAATGGCGCCCGCTGCCGATGGCGGCCTCGAAGTCGTTGGCGCGCTGGTTGATCTCCTCCGGATCGGCGCTGACCAGCAGGACTGCGTGGGCCAGCACAACGTGCAGGCTGGCGTCCCCGGCGCCCGCCACGCGGCGCCAGTACTGCGCGGTGCCAGCGATCTTGCGGGCCAGTTCCGGGGAGCCCCAGGCTAGGTTGAAACGGCCATCGCAGAACGAGCCGTCCACGGCCTGCCAGTGCGTCCGCAGCCCCAGCTTGTTCAAGGCACCGGCCAGCACCTCGCACAAGTGCAGGTAGACCGGCTCGGCGCAGGTGCCGGCGCCGCCGCGCACGGGGTAAGCCAGGCTCAGGTTGAGGATGCCGGGGCCTTGCGGCACCAGCCCGCCGCCGGAGAGGCGCAGCCAGACCGGGCAGCCGCGCGCGGCAAAGTCGCTGCGCGCGGCGTCCAGTCGCGCATGGCGCAGATAGCTGCGCGGCACCACCAGCGAGACGGGCGCCTGCCACAGATGCGCCAGCCAGCGGCCGGCGGATGCCTGTTCCAGCAGCGCCTGTTCGGCGTGGAGGGGATCAGGGTCGGCCGGATCGGGATCGAGGGTTTCAAATCGCATGGCATGGCCGGTAAGCGCCGGGGCGGGATGCGCGTAACCGGGCCGCGGTGCGGCCCGGTGCCGGTCAGTGGAAGGTGAAGCCACCGTCGACGTTGACCGACTGCCCGGTCACATTGTCCATGGTCGCGAAGAACAGCGCCATCCTGCCCATGTCTTCCGGCGTCTGGGCCCGTCCTTGCGGGATCAGCGTGAGCTGGTGGCGGGCCCAGGAGTCTTCGACCGATTCGCCCTCGGCCTTCCATTCGTCGGACAGGCGGTCCCACATATAGGTGCGGACGATGCCGGGGCAGATGGCGTTGACGGTAATGCCGTCGCGGGCGACTTCCTTGGCCAGTGCGTTGGTGAAGCCAACCACGGCGAACTTCGAGGCGCTGTAGTGGGCGAGGTTGGGGAAACCTTCCTTGCCGGCGATCGAAGCGACGTTGATGATGCGGCCTCTGCCCTGGGCTTTCATGTGCTCCAGCGCGGCCTGGCAACCCAGGAAGGTGCCCTTGGCGTTGACGTCCATGACGAAGTCCCAGTCGCGTTCGCTTAGCGCTTCCACGGGGTGGATGCTGATGACGCCGGCGCAGTTGACCAGGATGTCGAAGCCGTCCAGATGGCCAAGTGCTTGCTTCACCATCGCGCGGTGCATCTCGGGTTTTGTCACGTCGACCTTGAGGGTGCTTACCCGACGGCCGAGCGCGCGCACCTCTTCCGCAGTTTCGCGCATGGCGTCTTCAAGCAGGTCGGCGATCAGGATGTCCGCACCGGCATGCGCCAGCGTCAGCACGATGCCGCGGCCGATGCCGCGTGCGCCGCCGGTGATTACGGCTACTTGTCCCTTCAGGGGTTCGTCCATGGGTGGTCTCCTTTGCGCGTTTTTTTTGATTGTCTTAAGTGCGTACGGCAATGAATTACGTCGCGCGACACGCCGGCTTTCTCCCCGCTCCCGCTTGCGGGAGCGGGGAGAAGAGCAGCGCGACTCCGCTTCGTCAGCCGCCGACATGCCGCTTGAGCAGCGCGTTGACTTCGTTGGCCTTCTCCATCTGGCTCATATGGCCCGCATCGTCGAACACCTTCACGGTGGCGCCGGCGGGTGCATTCTCCGCATGCGCCGCGGGAATGATCCGATCCTGCGCGCCCCAGATCACCAGCACCGGCTTGCCGCTATCGCCCAGCTTGCGGCCCGGCTGCTCGCTCTGCCGGCCGCCGCCGAACAGGCTCGCACCCAGGCTGCCCAGCGCCTCCGTCACGCCGTCTAGCCGCTTGTACTTCAGCAGGTCGTCCAGCATCTGGCGGCTGACCAGCCCCGCGTCGGCAAACAGCAACTCCACCACCGGCTTGAGATCGCGCCGCGACTGCGCGTTGACGAAGCCTTCGGTGTAGCCGCTGTTGACCTCATCGCCCATGCCGGCCGGCGATACCAGCGCCACCGAACGCACCCGTTGCGGCGCGTCCACCGCCAGCTGCGCGGCTACGCCGCCGCCCATCGAGTGGCCGACCAGGTGGGCCTGGTCGATATCCAGCGCGTCCATGAAGCGCGCGACGAATCCCGCCAGCGATGCCAGCGTGGTGCCCGGCAACTTCGGCGTGGACTGTCCGTGCCCCGGCAGGTCGAGCGCGATCACGGTGTGCGCTTCCGCCAGCGCGTCGAGGTTGAACAGCCAGTTGTCGAGGTCGCCGCCAAAGCCGTGGATGAAGAGCACCGTCTGCGCGCCCTCTCCCCGTTTTGCATAGCGCACGCGGATGCCTTCGACATCGATGAAGTGGTAGGCGTGAGCGGCCGCGTCTTCATCGTCTTCGTCGGCCGCCGGCGTCTCGTAGGCGGCGACAAAGGCGTCAATCTCCGCGTCGCTGACTTCGGGCGGGGCCAGTACGCCGAGCAGCGCCTTGACCGGCAGGATGTCGCCCACGGCGGCCACCTTGCGGCGCAGGGTGCCGGCGTCCGGCGCTTCCACCGCGTTGGCGATCTTGTCGGTTTCCACATCGAGGATCGGCATGCCTACCGAGATCTGCGCGCCCTCCTCCACCAACCAGTCGTTGATCGTGCCTTCTTTCATCGACAGGCCCCATTTGGGCATGACGATCGGGGTGATGTCGGCCATCAGTGTTTCCCTCCTTTCACGGTCTTGCGCGCGGCATCGGCGATCTGCGCCGCGCTGGGGATATACAGGTCTTCCAGCGCGGGCGAGAACGGCACCGGCGTGTGCGGCGGGCAGACCATCTCGATGCCGGCCTTGAGCGCGCCGAACGCGCGCTGCGCCACTTGCGCCGAAATGTCGGTGGCGATATTGCAGCGCGGGCTGGCTTCATCCACCACCACCAGGCGGCCGGTGTTTTCCACCGACTCCAGCACGGTGTCGATGTCCAGCGGCGAGAGCGTGCGCAGGTCCACGATCTCGGCTTCGATGCCTTCCTTGGCCAGCGTGGCCGCCGCTTCCAGCGCGCGATGCACCATCAGGCCGTAGGTGACGATGGAAACGTCTTTGCCGTCGCGCACGATATTGGCTTCGCCGAAGGGAATCGCATAGGAGTTCTCGGGCACCTCGCCTTCGAAGCCGTAGAGGTTCTTGTGCTCGCAGAAGATCACCGGGTCGTTGTCGCGGATCGCCTGGATCAGCAGGCCCTTGGTGTCGTACGGCGTGCTGGGGCATACCACCTTGAGGCCGGGGATATGCGTGAACAGCGGCGTCAGCATCTGGCTGTGCTGGGCCGCCGCGCGAAAGCCCGCGCCGACCATGGCGCGGATCACCACCGGCGTCTCCGCCTTGCCGCCGAACATGTAGCGGAACTTGGCGGCCTGGTTGAAGATCTGGTCGAAGCAAACGCCCATGAAGTCGATGAACATCAGCTCGGCAATCGGCCGCATGCCGCAGGCGGCGGCGCCGATGGCCGCGCCCACATAGGCGGATTCGGACAGCGGCGTGTCGAGCAGCCTGTCGCCATGCTTGGCGTACAAGCCCTTGGTCACGCCGAGTACGCCACCCCAGGCGTCCTTCTCGCCGTCCGCGCCGGCGCCGCCGACGATATCCTCGCCGAGCATGATCACGCTCGGGTCACGGGTCATTTCCTGGTCGATCGCTTCGTTGATCGCCAGCTTCATGCTTAATTTGCGGGACATGGTGTGGTCTCCTGATCGTGCTTGCTGTCGTTATGCCGTTATGTCTTTACGTCTCGGGATAGCGGGCCGGGTGCGCGCTCAATAGCTGACGTACACGTCGGTCAGCAGGTCGGCGGGCGTCGGGAACGGCGCTGCCTTGGCCTGCTGCACCGCGTCCTCGATCAGCGCGGCAACCTGCTCGTCGATGGCCTTGAGCTCGTCCGGGGCGATGACGCCGGACTGGGTCACGGTCGCGGTGAACTTCTTCAGGCAGTCCTTGTTGGCACGGATGTCGTCGAGCTCGCCGGAGGCGCGATAGGTTTGCGCATCGCCCTCGAAGTGGCCATAGAAGCGCACCATCTTGCATTCGAGCAGGGCCGGGCCGCCGCCTTCGCGGGCGCGCTTGATGACTTCGCCCGCGGCCTCGTGCACCGCGAAGAAATCGGTGCCGTCCACGGTCACGCCGGGAATGCCGAAGCCGGCGGCGCGGTCCACGTAGCTGTCCACGGCGGTGCCGTAATCGCGCGCGGTGGATTCGGCGTAGCCGTTGTTCTCGATCACGAAGATCACCGGCAGGTTCCACACCGCGGCCAGGTTCAGGCTCTCCAGGAAGGTGCCCTGGTTGGATGCGCCATCGCCGGCGAAGGTGATGCCGATCTCTCCCTTGCCGCGGAACTTGGCTGCCAGCGCGGCGCCGCAGATCAGCGGCGCGCCCGCGCCCAGGATGCCGTTGGCGCCCATCATGCCCTTGGACAGATCGGCGATATGCATGGAGCCACCCTTGCCGTTGCAGGAGCCGCCCTTGCGCCCGTAGATCTCCTTCATCATCGCGACCGGATCCACGCCCTTGGCGATGCAGTGGCCGTGGCCCCGGTGCGTGCTGGCGATACGGTCGCCGTCGCCCAGGTGGTGCAGGATGCCGACCCCGGCGGCTTCCTCGCCGGCGTAGAGGTGGACGAAGCCCGGGATGTCGCCGCGCCCGAAGTCCACGTGCAGGCGTTCTTCGAAATCGCGGATGGTGCGCATCCTGCGATAGACGGCGAGCAGTTCCTGCTTGTCGAGGGGCAGCGTGTTCCCGGCGGCGCCGGATGAGTTGGCTGTCATGTCTGTCTCCTTCAAGGTTTTGTGGTGGCGGTAAAAAACTCGGTCAGTGGCTGGGGTGGAGGATGTTGCTGCTGCGATTGCGGTGGCGCGCGCCCGCTGCGCATCAGCCCCGCGGCGGCGGCGTAGCGCATGCAGGCGGCTACGTCGATGCTCACGAAGGCGCGCTCGCGCAGCGTCACGGTGACGGTGTCCTGCGGGCCGAACACCAGTTCGCGTTCGCCATCGAGCGCGACGATGCCGGCGCGCTGGCGCACGCGGTGCGGCACGCCGTCGGTCAGGCGCTCCCAGCCCGCGATGGGCACAGCGCGCAGCAGGCCCGGCGCAATCGGCGCGCGCAGCTCGAAGCGGCCCTCGCCGGGCGCGGCGAGTTCGATCGCCAGGCCGCCGGGCTCGTGCCGGCCCACCGGCTCAAGCAAGCCGCCGATGGCGGACAGGCCGATGGCCTGCGGATCGGCGAAGGACACGAAGACCGCGCCCAGCGTCTCGGTCTTCCACAAGGCGCGCGCGCCGATGAAGTGCTCGTGCGAAATCACGGCGTCGACCAGCGCGATGTCATGCCGCACCTCGCCCTCGCCGGCAATCGCAATGTCCAGCCGCTTGTTGCCGACCAGCGCATGCGCGGCGGGAATGCGGCCGCTGGCGAACAGGCCGGTGGCCAGGCCCGTGATGGTGGGCTCGCGCATTTCGGGGTAGGCGTTGTTGGTGCCGGTGGAGAGGCCGGCGATCGGCACGGCGCCGCATTCGCGCACCACCGCGCGGTGGGTGCCGTCGCCGCCGAGCACGATGATGGCGGCCACGCCGGCCTCGCGCATCATGCGTGCGGCCAGGAAGGTGTCGTCGACGCGCGCGGTGACGGGCATGTCGAGGTATTCCACCTCCGGCAGCGCGGCGTCCGGACCCTGGCGGCGCGACAGGTGGCGCGCCAGCAGCACGCGCATGCCTTCGCGGTCCGGCATCATCAGCACGCGGCCGACCCCGCAAGCCGACAGCGCGGCCAGCAGGCGCAGCACGATATTGACGCGATCGGCCAGTTGCAGCGTATTGGCGTTGGCGATCACGCGGCGGATATCGCGCGCGGAAATCGGATTGGCGATGATGCCGACCAGCGGCCGTGCGGCCAGCGCGTGCTCACCCATGCATGTCTCCTGTCGCCCTGGTTTTTTTCCAGGTTCCGACAGGCATATCGCAATGGGCGTGCCACCCCGCGAAAGCGGGTTCCGGCGGCAAGAAACACGGGATTACCCCGAGAAAAACAGGGCCGGACGGGGACGTTGCGGGGTGTACGCGGGCTGCGGCGTGACAGGTGTCACAGCATCAGTTGTACAGGTGGTGAACAGGTGTAGCGGGCGGCGATGGCACGCCGCGCCGCCCGCCTCAGTGGTGTCCCGCGTCGCGCTGGTTGGGCGACTCGATGCCGTAGCGCGCCATGCGGCGGTACAGCGTCATCCGGCTTACGCCGATCTGGCGTGCCACCGCGCTCAGGTTCCAGCCCGCCGCGCRCAGGTATTGCATCAGCAGCATCCCTTCCGGCGGCAGCAGGTGGGGGTCGAAACCGGGCGCCGGCAAGGCCGGGGCGGCTTCGGCCGCCGCGCCCGCGGGYGCCGTGCCGGGAAATACCGGCAGCAGATCTTGCCGCACCGGCATCTCGCCCAGGCCATCGGGCAGGTCCTCCGCCTCGATATGGCCGTCGTTGCAGACGGCGCGCGCGTACTCGAGCGCGTTGCGCAATTCGCGCAGGTTGCCGGGCCAGCGATGCGCCTGCAGCCGCGCGCGCGCCGCGGGCGACAGGCTCACGGCGGCCTGTTGCTCGGCGCCGCCGAGCATCTTGTCGACCATCCAGTCCAGGTCCGTACGTTCGCGCAGCGGCGGCAGCATCAGCCGCGCGCCGTTGAGCCGGTAGTACAGGTCCTCGCGGAAGCGGCCGCTGCTGACCAGTTGGTCCAGTGGATGATGGGTAGCGGAAATCACGCGCAGGTTGACCGGCACCGGGCGCGACGCGCCGATCGCCAGCACCTCGCCCTCGGCCAGCACGCGCAGCAGGCGCGACTGCAGCTCGCGCGGCATGTCGCCGATCTCGTCCAGAAAGAGTGTGCCGCCGTCGGCCTCCTGGATCAGCCCGCGCTTGGGGCGGGAGCCGGCACCGGAGAAGCTGTTGGGCAGGTGGCCAAACAGCTCGCTCTCGATCAGGGACTCCGGGATCGCCGCGCAATTCACCGCCACGAAAGGCCCGTGGCGGCGCGAACTGGACTGGTGCAAGGCCTTGGCGAGATATTCCTTGCCACTGCCGGTCTCGCCGTTGATCAGCAGGTTGATGGGCGAGTCGACCAGCTTGGCGGCGCGCAGCAATTGCTGCTGCAGTGCCGCATCGCCTCCGCACAGGGCGGCCAGCGGCGCCTGTAGCGGCGTGGTCCGCTCGGCGGTGTCGCGGGCGCGCTGCCAGCGCAAGGCCGGCGGCATCACGCTCAGGTAAAGCCGCCCGCCGCTGCGGGCCAGCGCCAGCGCGCGCTGCTCGCTCGGGCGCGAATGCACGAAGCGGCCCAGCTCATCGAGCCGCGCCTCGAACAGCGATTCGAACGGCATGCCCAGCACCGGCGCGCCGCCGGGCTGCACGCCCAGCTCGGCCTCCAGCATCTGCTGGGCGCGGCGGTTGTGGCCGACGATGCGGCCGCCTGCGTCAAGCGCCAGCAGGTATTCCGGATTGACGTCGACGAATTCCGGCGCGGCATTGAGCTTGAGGATCCAGTCCTCCCGGTGGCTGCGCACGAAGCTGGCGTTCTCGATGCGGGTGGCGTAGATGCGCACCATCTGCAGCGCCAGTCCCTGGCTGTCCTTGGCCTGCGGCGAGGTCAGCGCGGAGATGTCGAGGATGGCGCAGAGGCTGCCGTGCGAATCGAACAGGGGCGCCGCGGTGCAGGTCAGCGGGATATGCGTGGCATCGAAATGGTCGGCCTGGTGCACGGTCAGGGCCTGGCCGGTGGCCAGCGCGGTGCCCACCGCGCAGGTGCCGGCGCCGGCCTCGCTCCATTGCGCGCCCAGGTACAGCCCGGCGTGGCGCAGGGAGGCATCGGCGCTGGCGTCGCCCAGGTAATCCACCGTCACGCCCTGCGCATCGGTCAGCAGCACCACGTAGCCCATGCCGGCCACCTGGCTATACAGCGTCTGCAAGCCGTGGCGCGCGATCCGCGCGAAATCGTCGATACGTTGCTGGTGCTCGCGCAGCCGGGTCTGCGGCAGGATGCAGGCCTGCTGCATGCGCGCCGGGTCCAGGCCGTACTGGTGCACGCAGCGCCGCCACGAATTCTGGATGATGGTTTCGGGCGCGCGCAGCATCGGCGCGCCGGCGCGGGTGGTGAGCTGGACTACCGTGTCGATGTGCTCGCGTTGCCGCAGGTCCATCGTCGTCTCCTTGTCGTCTCCTGGCGCGCCGCCGTCCTGGCGGGAGCCAACTCCCGGCTCTGGCTTGCCTCTGTGCGCCGCAGTTGCGGCGCGGGCGGCCGGGAGTCCTAATGTATCCGACAGGGAGTGGCTTGGGCAAACCTCTTCATCCGAAGTGCGCCGGCGAGCGCTTGCGGCACCCTGCGGCGGACCAGCCGCGTGTTACGCAAGCTCAGCCGCAAAGCCGGTCCGCCAGCGCCGTCAGGCTGTCCACGACCACATCCCAGTCCGACTCGGCCGCACGATCCTTCGACTGGTTCGGCCCGTACTCCGTGGGCCGGTTGACATAGGCGGTGCGCATGCCGTGCGAGCGGCCATGCCGCAGGTCGTTGTTGTGCGCCGCTACCAGCATCACCTCGTGCGGCTGCAGGTCGAAGAAGGCAATCACGCCCTGATAGATCTCCGTCTCCGGCTTGTAGTGGCGCACGATGTCCGCGCTGAACACGGCGTCCCACGGCAGGCCTGCATACCTGGCCGTATCGACCAGGCAGGGCACGCTGCCGTTGGAGAAGGTGGAGATGATGTAGCGCTGCTTCAGCCGCGTCAGCCCGGGCACGGTATCGGGCCAGCCGGAGAGCCGGTGCCAGGCGCGGTTGAGGTAGTCCTTCTCCGCTTCGCTCAGGTCTTCGATGCCGAACTGGTCGAGCAGCGCGTCGAGCCGCTCGCGATGCAGCACGTCGATATTGGCCCAGGGCCGCTCGCCCTTGCGCACGCGATCCATGCCGGGCACATAGCCCGCGCGCCATGCGTCGGTGAAGGCAGTCCAGTCGGCATCGACGCCCTTCTTCTGCCCGAACGCGGTCAGGTCCGCGATCACGCTGGTGCGCCAGTCCACCACCGTGCCGAATACGTCGAACACCAGCGCCTTGACCGCGCGCAGGTCCGGCGCCGCGCCTTCGGCGCCGCTGGCGTGGCGCTTCCTGTTTTCATGCATCCCGTATCTCCTCCAGGGTAGCCGCGCTCAGGCGCTGGCCTGATCGAGCAGCGCGATATCGCCGGCGCTCAGTGGCAGGCGCGTGGCGGCGATCAGGTCGTCCAGTTGCGCCAGCGAAGTCGCGCTGGCGATCGGCGCGGTAATGCTGGGGCGCGCGATCTGCCAGGCCAGCGCCACTTGCGTCGGGTTGGTGGCGGTGCGCGCCGCTACCTCGTCCAGCGCCGCCAGGATACGCAGGCCGCGGGCATCGAGGTAGGCCTTGACGCGCTGGCCGCGCGCGCCGCTCTTGTCCAGGTCGGCCTCGGAGCGGTATTTGCCGCTAAGGAAGCCGCTGGCAAGCGCGTAATAGTTGAACACGCCCAGGCCTTCGCGCAACACCAGCGGTTCCAGTTCGCTCTCGTACTCGCTGCGCGTATAGAGGTTGTAGTGCGGTTGCAGGCTCTCGTAGCGCGGCAGGCCAAGGCGGCGGCTGGTTTCCAGCGCTTCCGCCAGGCGCGCGGCGCTGTAGTTGGATGCGCCGATGGCGCGCACCTTGCCGGCCTTGATCAGGCGGTCGTAGGCGTCCAGCGTTTCTTCCAGCGGCGTGTCCTGGTCGTCGGTATGCGACTGGTAGAGATCGATGTAGTCGGTCTGCAGCCGCTGCAGCGAGGCATCGACGGCGCGTTCTATATAGGCGCGCGACAGGCCCTTGCGGCCCTCGCCCATGTCCATGCCGACCTTGGTGGCCAGCACCACGCCGGCGCGCTTGCCGCTGCGCTTGAACCACTTGCCGAGGATGGCCTCGGACTCGCCGCCCTGGTTGCCGGGCACCCAGCGGGAGTACACGTCGGCCGTGTCGATGAAGTTGAGCCCGGCACCGACAAAGGCATCGAGCAACTTGAAAGAAGTGGCTTCATCGGCGCTCCAGCCGAAGACATTGCCGCCAAATGCCAGGGGTGAGACTTCCAGCCCGGACCTGCCCAATTTGCGCTTGGTGATGCTTGAGGTCATGCGTTCTGCTCCGTGGGTTGCATCGGACGGCCCGTGATCCGGGCGCGGCGAAAGGCACATTGTAGGCAGGGATCGAAAAGCCTGCCGGCTCGGAATCGAGAATCTCTTAAGGCACTTTTCAATCGGCCGTTCATCGGCCATTCAAGTCCTGCCGGCGACGAGTCGTTAACCGGCTGTGGCCAGGCTCCGCGCAGCGAGCGGAATCGTCCCCGCTGTGCCGCTCTGTCAACACCAAGGTCAGGCCGATGCCGCGCCGCCGGCGCGAAGGACTGCCCGTTCCCGGTAAGCATGATCATGAATCGAATCTCGTTGAACACCAAACTCTGGGCCGCGCTGGCGGCGATGTGGCTGGCCCTGCTAGCGCTGGGCACCTGGGGCGCCGTGCACACCCGCGCCACCATGATGGCCGAACGCCGCGAGAGCCTGCAGTCCCTGGTGGCCACCGCCGAAGGCATCATCAAGCTCTACGTGGACCGCGCCGCCAACGGCACCATGAGCCTTGAGGCCGCGCAGGCAGCGGCCAAGGACACGCTGCGCGTGATGCGCTTCGGCGACAAGGGCTACCTGTTCCTGCTCAACTCCAAGCCACAGGTGGTGCTCAACCCCGGCCTGCCGGATACGGAAGGCAAGATCGTGGGCGACTTCAAGGACCCCGACGGCAAGCCGGTCTACCAGAGCATCGTCGAGGCGGGCAAGGCGGGCGCGCGCGCCGGCGCCAGCCCCGATGACAGCTTCGTCACCTATCGCGGCCGCCTACCGGGCACCGAAACGCCCGCGCGCAAGCTGACCTATGTGCGCTACGTACCGGCCTGGGACTGGCATGTGGCGACCGGCGTGTTCCTCAAGGACATCGAAGGCACCTTCCGCGACAACCTGATCTCGGCGGCCATCAGCACCCTGCTGATCGGCGCGCTGGTGTCGGCATTCATGCTGGCCATCATCCGTACGGTGCGCAAGAGCCTGGGCGGCGAGCCGGCCTACGCGACCGAAGTGGTCACGCGCATTGCCGCGGGCGATTTCACCGTGCCGGTGCAGATCCGCGTCGGCGACAAGGACAGCCTGCTCGCGGCCATGCAGGGCATGCAGCAGCGCCTGTCCGGCACGCTGGGCGAGATCCGCGGCGCGGCGGATTCGATCGCCTCGGCCACGCAGCAGATTTCCGCGGGCAATACCGACCTGTCGCAACGCACCGAGGAACAAGCCTCGGCCCTGGAGCAAACCGCGTCGAGCATGGAAGAACTGACCGGCATCGTGCGCCAGAACGCGGACAATGCGCGCCAGGCCGCCTCGCTGGCGGTCAACGCCTCGGATATCGCCCAGCGCGGCGGCCAGGTGGTCAACCAGGTGGTGACCACCATGGGCGAGATCAACGGCGCCTCGCGCCAGATCGTCGACATCATCGGCGTGATCGAAGGCATCGCCTTCCAGACCAACATCCTGGCGCTGAACGCCGCCGTGGAAGCGGCACGCGCCGGCGAGCAAGGCCGCGGCTTTGCCGTGGTGGCGGGCGAGGTGCGCAGCCTGGCCCAGCGCTCGGCCACCGCCGCCAAGGAGATCAAGGGCCTGATCGACAACTCCGTGGCCCAGGTGGACAACGGCTCCGCGCTGGTCGCCAAGGCCGGCCAGACCATGGAAGACATCGTCGGCGCCGTCAAGCGCGTGACCGACATCATGGGCGAGATCAGCGCGGCATCGAACGAACAAAGCACCGGCATCGAACAGGTCGGCCAGGCCGTCAACCAGATGGACACGGTGACGCAGCAAAACGCCGCGCTGGTGGAACAGGCCGCAGCCGCGGCAGGCGCGCTGGCGGAACAGGCGCAGTCGATGATGCGTTCGGTGGCGTCGTTCAAGCTGGCGGCCTGAGGGCAACAGGCTACAAACCTGATCGTGCCGCCTCTCCACTCAGGGGGGAGAGAAAAAAGGCCCGCGCCATACCGGCAGCGGGCCTTTTCACATGCGGACAGCTCCGTTCAGAGCACGATCTTCGCCACCGGCTCCACCGCCCGCATGGCCTGCGCCGCGATCTCGAACGAGCGCAGGCGCGCCTCATGGTCATGGATCTGCGCCGTCAGCATCAACTCATCCGGCCGGAACTCCTCGATAAAGTTGCGCAAGCCATTGCGCACACCCTCCGGATCCCCCACCACCGAGCACGCCAGCGAGCGCCGGATATGCGTGGCCTCGGTCTCCGTCCACAGCAATTCGATATTGTCCACCGGAGGCCGGATCGGGCCCGGGCTGCCGCGCACCAGCGCCAGGAACTGCTGCTGCAGCGACGTGAACAGCCGCCGCGCCTGCGCGTCCGAATCCGCCGCGAACACATTGAGTCCCAGCATCACATGAGGCTTGGACAACTGCGCCGATGGCTGGAAAGTCTGGCGATACAGATCGACCGCCTGGCGCATGAAGCCCGGCGCGAAGTGCGAAGCAAAGGCAAAAGGCAGGCCCATCGCCGCCGATAGCTGCGCGCTGAACAGGCTCGACCCGAGCAGCCACAGCGGCACCTTCAGGCCCGCGCCGGGCACCGCGCGCAGGCGCTGGCCGGGGCGCGGATCGTCGAAGTACGCCTGCAGCTCTTCCACGTCCTGCGGGAAAGCATCGGCCGTGTCCTGCGTGGCGCTGCGGCGCAGCGCGCGGGCGGTGGACTGGTCGGTGCCGGGCGCGCGGCCCAGGCCAAGGTCGATGCGGCCGGGGAACAGCGATGCCAGCGTGCCGAACTGCTCGGCCACCACCAGCGGCGAATGATTGGGCAGCATGATGCCGCCCGAACCCACGCGGATGGTGGAAGTGCCGTTGGCCACATAGCCGATCAGCACCGCCGTGGCAGCACTGGCGATGCCCGGCATATTGTGATGCTCCGCCAGCCAGAAGCGGCGGTAGCCCAGGTGCTCGGCGTGCTGGGCGAGCGCGAGCGAATTGCGCATGGCCTGGCCGGCGTCGCCGCCTTCCACGATGGGCGAAAGGTCAAGCAGGGAGTAGGGAATCATGGCGAACGCCTGCCGGCGTGGCAATTTATTGAACGATCACTATGTTAATCACCACTGGCGCCGCTGGCAACGGAAAAATATAATGACCACTATGAAAAAGAGTGTTTCCGGTGCGGGCCGCGGGCGGCCCAGGCAATTCGATCGCGACGAGGCGCTGGGCCAGGCCCTGTCGCTGTTCTGGCGCTATGGCTATGGCTCCACATCGATCGCCGCCCTCACCGGGGCGATGGCGATCACCGCGCCCAGCCTGTACGCCGCCTTCGGCAGCAAGGAGCAGTTGTTCTACGAGGCGGTGGACCGTTATGCGGACACGCACGGCGCCCTGCTCTATGCGCCGCTGCAAGCCGCGGGCGGCGCGCGCGAAGCCGTGCAGGGGCTGCTGAGCGGCGCCGCCGCGCTGTTCAGCGCCAAGGGCAACCCCGCCGGCTGCTTCCTGATGAGCGGCACCAGCTGCTCGGCCGACTGCGCCTACATCGAAGACACGCTGCGCGAACGCCGCAGGGAAAAGGAGCAGGCCTTGCAGGCCTGCATCCAGCACGGCATCGCGCGCGGCGAACTGCCGGCCGGCACCGATACTGCCGCGCTGGCCAAGTTCTACAACACGGTGATGCAGGGGATGTCGATGCAGGCGCGTGACGGCGCGTCGCGCGCCGCGCTGGAGGCGGTTGCGGCCACCGCGATGCTGGCATGGCCGGCAGGCCCGGCCAAGGCGCCGAAAGCCGCGAAGACCGCGAAGCCGCGCGAAACACAAACCACGTAGCGCCCCCGATCGGCGTATCAGGCCGCCGGCTCCGGCCGGCGCCACAACCACGCCAGCACGCACGCCATGCAGGCAATCGCCCCGTAGGCCAGCCACGGGCGATGCGTGCCGAACAGCAGCACGGCGCTGCAGACGCTCATCGCCACCGTGGCGCTCCACTTGGCGCGGCGGCTGACCATGCGGCCGTTGTGCCAGTTGTAGAGCATGGGGCCGAACACGCGGTGGCCGAGCAGCCAGGCATGCAGCCGCGGCGATCCCTTGGCCGCGGCCCAGGCGGACAGCAGCACGAACTCCGTACTAGGCAGGCCGGGCACGAACAGCCCGAGAATGGCAACGCCCAGGCTGAGYAGCGCCAGCCCGGTCAGCAGCAGCCGGGCCGCGCGGGTGCGCGCCAGCCGCAGCGGCGGATCGCCCGCAGGCGATCCGCCTGACCGGGACGCCGGGACGGCTTCGCGCGCGCAGGCTGCGTCGGCATCATCCAAGATGGTTCACCGCGGATGGAAACGGCGTTGCAGCATGTCGAGATTCTCCCGGTTCTGGCAATTCTGGCGATTCTGGCAACAGGCAAGGGTGGCCACATTGTCCGCGCCGCCAGGCCGGGCGGCAAGGCCCGGACGGTGACGGCGGCCTCCCCGTGCGGGTGCCGCGCGGCCTGGCGCCTTATATGCAAAGCCGAATTCCTTCGTTGGGCGCGAGGCGCGGCACGCATATGGTAATGGTTTGGCGGCCAGGCGCTGCCGTACTTGCGAAGGAGCCCAGAGATGACCGCTGCCGTACTGGACCAGACAGAGGACGCAACCCGATCCCGAGACCCGGACGTCCCCCTCACCGTACACCCGCTGTCGGCCCATATCGGCGCGCGCATCGATGGCGTGGACCTGCGCGCGCCGCTGCCGGCAGCGGAGGTCGCCGCGATCCGGGCCGCGTTGCTGAAGTGGAAAGTGGTGTTTTTCCGCGACCAGCATCTGTCGCACGAGCAACATATCGCCTTCGCCAAGCAGTTCGGCGCGCCGACCATCGGGCATCCCGTGTTCGGCCACGTGGATGGTTTTCCCGAGCTGTACTCGGTGGGCAAGCACCGCAAGGCCAACCGCTTCGAGGGCCAGGCGGTGCAACGTCCGTGGACCGGCTGGCACACCGATGTGACGGCGGCCGTCAACCCGCCCGCCGCGTCCATCCTGCGCGGCGTGGTGATTCCGCCGTATGGCGGCGATACGCAATGGACCAACCTGGTAGCCGCCTACCAGGCGTTGTCCGAGCCGCTGCGCCGTATCGTGGACGGACTGCGCGGCGTGCACCGCTTCACGCCGCCGGCGGGCGCCAGCGCCACCGACGAGTTCGCGCGCGCGGTCAGGAGCCGCGCGCTGGTCAGCGAGCATCCGCTGGTGCGCGTGCATCCCGAGACCGGCGAGCGCGCGCTATACGTCAGCCCGAGCTTCCTCAAGCACCTGTCGGGCTTCGCGCCGCGCGAAAGCCAGCAACTRCTGGAACTGCTGTGGGAACACGTGGTGCGTCCCGAGTTCACGGTGCGCTTCAAATGGGAACCGGGCAGCATCGCGTTCTGGGACAACCGCGCTACCGCGCACCTCGCGCCCGCGGACATCTTCGACCTCGACTTCGACCGGCAGCTCTATCGCATCACGCTGGTGGGCGATGTGCCGGTGGGCGTGGACGGCAGGCCCTCCAGCGCGCTGGAGGGCGATCCGGTGCTGGCGGCGCATGGGGCGGCGTCGTAGCGAGAAAAATCGCGCCGCGCGCGGCCACGCTCGGTATACTCGGAGGCACGTTTATCTCATGCCCGCAGACCGCCCATCGTGTCCAATTCCTCCGCGCGCAAGACCGCCGCGCAAAAATCCGCCGCCGACTACGATTTCACCGAGCAAGTCGGGCACCTGCTGCGGCGCGCCTACCAGCGCCATGTGGCGATCTTCCAGCAGACCATTGCCGATTCGCAACTGACCGCCGCGCAGTTCGTGGTGATGTGCGCGGTCAACGAACGCGGCTCGTGCTCGCTCAGCGAGATCGTGAGGGCCACCGCCATCGACCAGGCCACCGTGCGCGGCATCATCGAGCGCCTCAAGGCGCGCGAACTGGTGGCGGTCTCGCACGACACCAATGACCGCCGCAAGGTGGTGATCACGGTGACGCCGGCCGGCCACGCGCTGATCGAGGAAACGGTGCCGTTCGCGCACCGCATCTCCGAGCAGACCTTTGGCGACCTCAATCCCGCGGAACGGGTGGCGATTACCTATCTGCTGCGGAAAATGAGCGAGTTCGACGATCGCGGCGGCACGCCGGACGGCGAGCCGGAATAAGGCGCCGATACGCGCCTCAGGCAGGCTGGCCCAGCTCGCCGGCCAGCGCGGCAAGCACCACCTCCGGCGTGAACGGCGCACGCCGCAGCCGCACCCCGGTGGCATCGAACAGCGCGTTGGCAATGGCCGGCGCGCCCGGCAGCGATGCCGATTCGCCGGCGCCCATCGGCGCTTCCTCCTGGCGCGGCATCAGCACCACTTCGATGCGCGGCAGCTCGGGAAACGTCAGCAGCGGATAGCTGCCCCACTCGCGGCTGGCCACGCCGGCGGCATCGAAACGCACCTGCTCCTTGAGCACGCGGCCAAGCGCCTGCACCACGTTGCCCTGCACCTGGTGGCGCACGCCGTCGGGGTTCACCATCATCCCCGTGTCCTGCGCCACCACCAGGCGCTCCACTGTCACAAGCCCCGTATCGGGCGCTACCGCCAGGTCCACCACCCAGGCCGCCCACGCGGCGCCAAAGCCCGGGAATTTGCTGTGGATATAGCGGGCGTAGGCCACGCCGCGCCCGCGCAGCAGCCCATCGGCGCCGGGCTTGCCACGCGAGCCGCGCGCGCCCTCTTGCCAGCCGGCGTGCGCCGCCAGCGCACGCAGCAGATCGGCGGCGCGCTCGTCGGGCAGGTGGCGCAGGCGGAAGGCCAGCGGATCGGCGCCGCTCTCGTGCGCCAGTTCGTCGATGAAGGATTCGTGCGCGAACACGTTGGGCAGGGCCGAGACGCCGCGCAGCCACGAGGCGCGCACGATCGCGGGCGTATCGTCGCAGCCGATGCGCGTGTTCGCGTATTGGTAGGGTGGCACCGCGGTGCGGTCGCCCATCTGCAGCGTGCGCGGCGCGTTACCGACGATGCCGGTGAGCAACAGCGCCAGCGTGGGCGCATCGTTGGACGGATAGCGGCTGACGAAATCGTAGGCGAGCAGTTCGCCGCCGGGGCCGATGGCGCCGCGCACGTCCATCAGTTGCGCCGCGCCCTTGGGCTCCCACAAATGTTCCTGCTCGCGCGTGAGCTGCACGCGCACCGGCCGCCCCACCGCGCGCGACAGCAGCACCGCATCGGCGCAGACGTCGTCGGCGCAATTACGCCCGTAGCAGCCGGCGGCTTCCATCCGCACGATCTCGATGCAGCCTTCGTCCAGGCCCGTCAGCCGCGCCAGGTCGATGCGCAGCACATGGGGATTCTGCGTGCCCGACCACACCGTGAGGCCGTCTTCGCGGTAGTCGGCCACGGCGCAGGAGGGACCGATCGAGGCGTGCATCTGGTAAGGCCACGCATAGCCGCGCGACAGCACCCGGCCCGCGCCGCGCGCGGCGTCGAACGCCGCCTGCGCATCGCCGTCGTCCACCAGGGTGCGGCGCGTCGCGGGATTGGCGCGCAGCGCGGCCTCCGCGTCGCCCGGTTCGTTCAGCGCGGGCAGCGGCGGCACCGGCTTCCAGTCCACCCGCAGGCGCCGCGCGGCCTGCATGGCCTGCTCCTCGCGCTGCGCCACCACGCCGACGAAATCACCCTGCACTACCACGTCGACCACGCCGCGTACGTCATGGATCGATGCACGGTCGACGCCGCGCAGGCTGGTGCCGACAAAGTCGCCGCAATCGCGGCCAGCGTATGGCGGACGCACCACGCGGCCATGCAGCATGCCAGGCACGCGCACGTCGTGCACGAAGGTGAGCTGCGCGGTGGCCTTGGCGGGAATATCCACGCGCGCGGCGGCGCGCCCCACCACGCGGTATTCGCTGACGGGCTTGGTGGCGATGTCGTCGGCCAGCGGCAACTCGATATGCTCGCCGGCCAGCAGTTCGCCGTACGTCAGGCAATCGCCCTGCCCGCCGCGCAAGCGCAGGCGGCCGTCTTCCGCGTCCAGCGCTTCGGGCGGCACGCCGAGCCGCGCGGCGGCGCGCCCGCGCAGCCAGGCCATGGCCTGCGCCGCCGCGCGCCGCAGCGGCAGTGCCGAGATCTGGATGGTGGCACTGGCGATGGTGGGTCCCTGGTTGGGCGTCAGCTGGGTATGGCCCAGCGTCATCGCCACGCGCGCCGCCGGCACCTCCAGTTCCTCGGCCACGATCTGCGCCAGCGAGGTGCGGATGCCGGTGCCCAGGTCGACGTGGCCGTTGAAGGCCAGGATCTCGCCGTTGTCCCGCAGCGCCACGAAGATGTCCGGTTGCGCCGCGACATAGTCGGAAGCCGCGCCGGGCTGGCCGGGCGCGGGCCGGGGTGCCGCTTGCGGCGCCCGCGTCACCAGCAGGACGCCGCGCGCCTGCAGCAGGGCGTCGCGCAGCGCGCCGGGAGACATCGGTGCCGATGCGGGGAGAGACGCGGACTCGGGTCCGGTGGCGGGGGTCGTTTCCATTCGTTCCATGTCTCGGATGGGGCATGCGGGCAGGCCGCCGGATTCCGGCTCCGCCCGCCGTGGCCGTTATACTGCCAGCCTTGAACAGCAAGTTGTATCAAACTTATGAGCACCCCGACCGCTAAGAAAAGCGCGGCAGCCGGAACCCGGGCCCGGCAAGCTCAGGACACCCGAGCCAAGATCCTCAAGGCAGCCATCAAGGTCTTCGCCCTGCGCGGCTACGAAGGCGGGCGCGTGGAGAAAATCTCCTCGCTGGCCAAGACCTACGACCGCATGATCTATTACTACTTCGGCAGCAAGGAAAAGCTCTTTGTCGAAGTCCTCGAAACCATCTACCTCCAGCTCAACGAGGCCGAGCAGGCGCTCCAGCTCGATACCGGGGACCCGGTGCGCGCGCTGACCCAGCTGATCGACTTCGTCTGGGGCTACTACCTGGACCATCCGGAGTTCGTCGCCATCCTGTCCAGCGAGAACATGAGCCAGGGCAAGCACGCCAAGAAATCGAGCCGGCTCAGGGAGATCTCCAGCTACGCGCTGTCCGTGCTGGACGGCATCCTGGAGCGCGGCAAGGCCGCCGGCCTGTTCCAGCCCGATGTGCAGGCGCGCGATATCTACCTGGTGATCGCTTCGCTGGGGTACTTCTACAACTCGAACCATCATACGCTCAGTGCCTTCCTTGACGAGCCCATGATGAGCAAGCCGGCGCTGGAGCACTGGCGCAATGTGATCCAGCGCACGGTGCTGAGCACGGTCTGCGTGGCGCCTCCCGCCATCGGCCCGGCGGCGGACGCCGCCGCGCGCAAGAAGCCGGCGCGCGCCAGGCGCGCGTAACCCTGGCAGCCGGCGGTCGGCGCGCATCGCCGGATGACCTTCTCAGGCCGCCGCCCGGGCGAGCATCGCCAGGGCTTCGTCGCGCGGCATCACCGTGGCGTATTTCTGCGCCATGTCGAACAGGTTGGCATCGTGCGGCCCGATTGCGCGGTCGCCCACGCAATCGGACAACACCAGCGGCCGGAAGCCCAGCGACATGGCATCGACCACGCTGGCCCGCACGCAGCCGCTGGTGACGCAACCCGCCACCAATAGCGTGCGCACGCCGCGCTGGGTCAGCCACGCCGCCAGCGAGGTACCGAAAAAGGCGGATGGCACCGTCTTGCGCACCACCAGCTCGCCAGCACGCGGCGCCAGTTGCGGCACGATCGCGCTGTTGTGGCTGGCCTCCTTCAGCCCCAGCATGCCGGGCACCTTGAGCGTGAAGATGTTGTGGTCGCTGTCGTCGTCGGCGAACACGATGCGGCTGTGCGCCACCGGCCAGCCCTGCTCGCGCGCCGTGGCCAGCAGCGGCCCGGTGTTGGCGATGGCCTCGGGGATATTGCCGCCGCCGAAGACTTCCGGATTGGCAAAGCCGTTGACGAAATCGATGATCAGCAGGCCGTAGGGCGCCTTGGGTTCCAGGGTGGCGCCGAAGCCCTGGCGCTCGTAGGTCTTGACTTCGTCATGCATGAATGGCTCCCTTGGCCCTTTGTTGCTGCACTTGCTGCACTTGCTGCACTTGCTGAACCTGCTGCGCCTGCTGGTACTCGCTGTCCAGCACCTTGCCCTTCTCGACCACCGCCTCGCCGTCCAGCCGCACGGTGCAATGCCGCACCGGGATATCGATATGGCACGCCGTGGTGCGGCTGCCACCGGCCTCGTTGTTGGGGCCGAAGGAGCAGAGGAAGTTGCCCTCGAACGCGCGCGCGTCCATGCCGATGGTGGCCTCGCGGTCGTACATGGCGAGAGTGGACCAGCGCGCGCGCGGCTGCAGGCCCCAGCCGATATGCGACATGGCGTAGGCCTCGGGGTCGTTGAACGAGGCCATGTAGTCGCTCAGCAGCTCGGCGTCCAGGCCGCCTTCGATGCGGGTGACGTAGCCGTTCTCCAGCGTGATGCCGATGGGCTCCTGCACATAGGATTTCATCGGCAACAGGATGTCGCCGCGATCGAGCACGATGCGCCCGTTGGTGCCGCCTTCGTCCGGCCAGGTCAGCACAAAGCCGCTTGGCCAGTGATCCCAACGGCCGGGCTCGTCGACGAAACCGTACTCGCTGATGGCGGGAAACTCGCCGAGCGAGCAACGCAGGTCGGTGCCGGCGTCCGACACGATATGCATCTCCCGCGCGCGCGCCAGCCGCGCCGTGGCCGCTTTCACGCGGGTGCGGTCGCCTTCCGTGGGCACCAGCCGCACCAGCACTTCGGGCGGCTCCACCGCCAGCAGGATCTTGGTGCCGCCGGAGAGGATGTCGTGCTGTTCCGGCGAGAACAGCAGCGTCATCAGGTCCAGCACCAGGTCGCTGGCTTTGAGCGCGGCGATGGCGGCCGGGTTGCCGGTGAGCGGCGTGGTGCCGAGATAGGCCAGCGCGTCGCGGCTGAGCGCCTTGTCGCCGTTGACGGGCGGCAGGTCCAGCCGGTTGACGATGGCGCCCATCGCGGTGGCCGCCATCTGCGCCGTGCGCAGCGTTTGCGGATGCGTGGCGGCGCCGGTCAGCACCGTGACCGTCTGGCCCGGCTCCAGTTTTGACAGTGTGAGCACCTGGCGCCAGGCCTGGGTCAGGTCGTGATCGCTTACTGGCATGTGTTCTCCTTTCTGGTGAAGCCGGCGGATCAGGCTGCGGCCTGGTCCCGCAGCAGCGGCGCGCCGAGGAAATCGCCGAAGGCGCGGTAGAAGCCGGCCTCGTCGTCCCACGGGATCATATGGCCCGCATCCGGCACGCGGGCAACCTGCACCGCGGGCAGCAGGCCGCGAATCTCTTCGATGTCTTCCGCGCGGATCACATCGCCGCGCCCGGCCACCATCAGCAGCGTGGGCACCTGCACCGATGGCATGTCGGCATGCACATCGTCGCGATGGAAGTCCTCGAAGCTCGTCACGATGGCGCGCTCGTCGCAGGTGTGCAGCCACTCGGCGCGCAGGCGAAGCTGCTCTTCCGTCCACGTGGGGCAGAAGCGGCGCATGCCCTCGGCGTCGATACCTTGCCGCGCCAGGCGGATCGAATCCACATACCAGGGCAATTGCGACGGATAGGCACGGCGGCCCGGGCCCGACACGGGCGGATCCACCATCACCAGCCGCGTCAGCCCGGCGGGATTGCCGCGCGCGGCGCGGATGCCGATGCGCGCGCCCATCGAATGGCCGACGATGGCGTAGCGCGCCAGGCCCAGCGCCTGCGCGAACCCCGTCACGTCCGCGGCTTGCGCATCCAGGCTGTAGTCCAGCGCATCGCCCGCCTCGGACAAGCCGCGCCCGCGCACATCCAGGATGTAGGTATCGAAGTGCTTGCCGAACTGTTCGCCGACAAAGCCCCAGGTCACGGCCGGGCTGGTGATGCCGGGCACGATCACCACGGCGTCGCGCCCCTGGCGCGCGCCAGTGGCGCCGCCGTAGCGCAGGTAGTGCTGGCGGATGCCGTTGGCGAACACATTGCCGCCGTAGAGAAACTCGCTCATTGCTGACTCCTTTGTCGAACTAGCCTGACTAGCCGCATTAGCCGAAGACGGTTTAGTAGGCACCCGACAGCAGCGCGCCGGCGCCGGGCACGACCGGCTCCAGGTCGAGCTGCTTGAGGATGGCGTAGGTGGTGGCGATGGCCGCGGTGATCACGGGCTTGCCGGTCATCGCTTCCACCTTGGCCACGGCCGGCAACGAAGGCATCTGCACGCAGGCCGACAGCACGATGGCGT
>NZ_JBFTNE010000106.1:0-26678 GCF_056397325.1 Cupriavidus sp. 05N39 | reverse complement strand
CATATAGCCTTCTTTTCTCCTGTTCGATGTCGGCGTCCAGTGTCATTCCCGGCATTAGAGGAATATTCTTCCCATCGGCGAGTATGCTCTGATCATCAACCTTTACAGTAATGCGGTATACGCCTTCGTCAATTGCCAATCGCAGAGGAGGAAAATTGGATGCCAGATCCAGTGGCGAGATCGGGCTGCGGGAGACTTCGATTACCGTCCCTGAGTATTGGCCGAACTTTTCATATGGATAGGCTTGGTACCTCAATCGCATGCGCTGACCCGGCTTGACGAAGCCGACAACGCGTGATGGCGCGAAAAGTTGTGCGATCAGTGCCGAGCCTCTTGGCAGTATCGTGGCAATGGGCTGGTTGCTGGCGAGTTGCCCAACTTCCGCTGTAATGGCCGTGACTGTTCCTGCAAGTGGGGCCGTGATAGCGAGTCGGTCACGCGTTCGAACTTCAGCACTCTCTTGCAGTAACTCAGCCATTTGGCGCCGCAAGTCTGCTATTTGGCTTCCCGCGCGCGTGGCTACTTGGCTTAGCTCGCTTCGAAGCGAAGCAATACTGTTCGTCAACTCCGCCCTTTTACGTCGCGCAGAAATAAGCTGAATGCGCAGAGTTTCGACTTGATCTTCTTTCTCAAGCAGGCCTGCCGGGGAAATAAAATTATTTTGCGCGAGAATTACTTGGCGATGAAATATATTCTCTGCCGACGCAACGCGACGAGTGTGCACTTCGATCTCTTGCCGGAGATTAGTTAGCTCATCCGCTTGGGCGTTTAACCTCGATCGAAGGCCGTCTTGAGTTTGCTGATTGAGTAGATGGCTTGCGTCAATTGCCACTTGAAGATTTGAGCGTCGCTGCTCGAGCAAGTGCGCGTGAGCATCCGCCAACTTGAGGCTCCCTTGTATATCGGATGTTCGGCGCTCGTCGGAAAGTACAAAAAGGATGTCTCCGTTGTTCACTTGCTCGCCTTCCGAGACTCTTCTTTCGGTTATGATCCCTGTTGCCTGTGATGAGATGCGGATCACGCCGTGTGCCGGTAGAAGAATACCGCGCACCGACGCATGTTTTGTGTATGTGCCAAACACTAGGTATGCGAGAGTCAGCATTCCAATAGATGTGCCCACGCTAACAATAACCCAGCTTGACCAGGGCCTCGGAAGCACAATAGGCCCAGACCAATCGTTGGTTGACGAAAGAACTTCCGAGCGAAACAAGTTCATAAATATTCTCCTTGAACGCGGTGGTGGGTTTTAGACGATAGATCTCTTCATATTTCCGAGGCTTTCCGCTTTAGGCCTATCGACCACATAGCGAATGTCCGTGGACGGCGGCAGGAATTGCAACATGACATAGACCAACTAGTAGCCATTCATAGAGCATCGCCAATCAATCTGCTCTCCCCTGACTGTTCCCGTCATTTCCCATGTACTTCGGCGTTCCTGTGTTCCAGAAATGCAATTCGTTGAACAGGCTCAGTTCATATTCCGACCGTTTCTCCTCCAAGGGCTCCTTTTCCCTTCGTATTCGAACGGCGGCAGATCATGACGTTCCTCGGCATGGCGCCCAAAGCGCGACGGCGGCAAGGAGGATTGCGCCGACAAGCAACATCGCATCGAGCAATCGACATCTCGAGAGCGGCTTCATTGATGACCTGATCACCATGCTGCACTGCCCGTCGCTTCTTTCCGTTATCCCGCAATCGCTTGTCTATGGCGCGAAGACAAGGGCTACCGCGCCCCCTGGAAAAAATGCCACATCCCGCACATGAGGCGGTTGAGCCGAAACTAGCGGGTTGAAGAGTCCGCCAGGGAGCCCCCCCAAGACATCGGCGATGGAGTTGGATGGAAGTAGCGTATCAAGTGCGCATCCAGCTTTGTTTGCGAAGATTCCGAATCGGTCGCGGATTCGTCCGATAGTGCCTTCTCGTGTGCCCGCCTCGCGATCGGGTTCTAGCGAGCTCCGTTTGTGCAAAGTGGGGCACGATAGTCGTCAATGGTTCCGAACACGGACACCAGCGGTGCCGGTGAACGTCTCGGCCGGACCTGTCAGGAATTTTGTGCTTAGGGCATAACATGTCGCTAAGGAGCATGTCATGCCACGCAAAATGAAGACTAGACAGGCTGCCGACCATTCCCGAGGACCTGATTGCCCATTTCGTAAAAGGCCCCGTGACCACCGAGGCCGTGGAGGCCTCCATGGCGTTCAAGAAGGCCCTGATCGAGCGCGCCCTGGACGCGGAGCTGGGCCATCACTATGCCCCGGGCGCCGAACGCCCGGCCGGCACGGCCAACCAGCGCAACGGCAAGAGCGCCAGAGCCGTGCTCACGGACGACGGGCCGCTGCGCGTTGAGGTCCCCCGCGACCGGGATGGCACCTTCGCCCCGATCCTGATCCCCAAACACGAGCGACGCTTCACCGGCTTCGATGACAAGATCATCGCCATGTATGCCCGGGGCATGACCATGCGCGAGACCCAGGCGTTCCTGGCCGAGCAGTACCGCACCGAGGTCTCGCCCGAGTTCATCAGTTCAGTGACCGATGCGGTGATGGACGAAGTCACGGCCTGACAGGCTCGCCCGCTTGAGGTGATGTACCCGGTGGTGTTCTTCGACGCGCTGCGGGTCAAGATGCGGGAGGACGGCGTGGTGCAAAGTGGTAGCAGCAGGTTGAAGGCTGCGGCGGCGTAGCGAGCGCCCGCCCTCTCCCACCCATGTCTGAGCATCGCCTTAAGGCGATGCGAGTTTGGGTCCCGGCCGCTCTTTTCGTCGAAGCCCGAGGGGGTGTCGCCCCATCCGGCGCGCCTTCTTTGCCTACTTTCTTGGCAAGACAAGAAAGTAGGTCGCCGCCCCGCAGGGGTGGTGAAACCGCAGTTGCCTTTGACGGTAAGCAGTTGCAGTGACAGTCACCCCCCACCTAAACTAAAAGCCCCCGAACACCCCACAGGCCCCCGCCATGCCCCAGGCCCACCCCCGTGAGTTCGAGAATTTCGCCGCCTTCTATCCCTTCTACCTGAACGAGCACCGCAATCCCATCTGCCGCCGCCTGCATTTCGCCGGCTCCAGCGTGGCATTGCTGTGCCTGCTTGCACTCCTGCTCAGCGGCAACTGGTGGTGGCTGGCAGCGGCCGCCGTGTCGGGATATGCCTTCGCCTGGGTCGGCCATTTCGCCTTCGAGAAGAACCGCCCCGCCACCTTCCGCCACCCGCTCTACAGCCTGATGGGAGACTGGGTCATGTACGCCGACATCTGGCGTGGCAGGATTCCCTTCTAGGGGGGCATTCAGACCTGGCCATGCCAGCCGGGCGGCACCACTTCCAGCGTGCGGCGCGCGGAATCGGCTGGGCGTTCCTGGACCGCCGGGCCATCCTCCGGTTGCTGCCGGCGGAACACCGCATCCAGCGGCTGGTCCAGTCGCGGGTTGTCCAGCACCTGCTTGAGCGCATCGGCGCCTTGCAACTGCTGCGCCAATGCCGTGCGCGGCAGGCGCGGCAGGTTCAGCACCAGCCGGTCGTGCAGCGTGCGCAGCGTGACCTGCCCGGGATCGCACAGCAGCGCCCAATGGGCCTGGCCGCGTTCCTGCGCCAGCCTGCCTACCAGATGCATGGCCTTGAGCTTGCCCAGCAGGCCCGCCAGGTAATCCGCCTCTACCCGCAGCTTGCGGCCCAGGTCGAGTTCGCCGACGCTGCGCGGCACCTCGTCCCGTGCCCGGTATAGCAGGTAGAGCACGCCCAGCGCGTCGAAGAACTCGCTGCCGGCAAAGGTGCGGCGCCGCCAGTAGCCTTGCCGGATCACGGGCAGGTTGGCGGCAATGGTGGCGCCCAGCAGGGTCACCAGCCAGCTCAGGTAAATCCAGAGCAGGAAGATCGGCAGCGCGGCAAAGGTGCCATAGACCGCGGTGTAGGTCGGGATATGGGTGACGAAATAACCGAAGCCGCGTTTGGCCAGCTCGAAGGCAAGCGCCGCCACCAGCCCGGCGGCAATCGCGTCGCGCCACTCCACGTTGGCGTTGGGCACGGCGGTATAGAGAAAGGCGAAGGCGAGCGCCGACAGCAGCACCGGCGTCAGGTTCACCACCAGCTCCAGCCCGAACGGCATGGTGCCCACATAGCCGGCCGAAACCGAGATCAGGTAGGAACTGATCGACAGGCTGGCGCCGATCAGCACGGGGCCCAGCGTCAGCACCGCCCAGAACACCAGGATGCGCTGCGCCAGCGGGCGGCGCTGCTTGACGCGCCAGATCGCGTTGAGCGCGTCCTCCACGGTCAGCATCGTCAGCACCGAGGTCAGCATCAGCCCGCCCAGGCCCACCGCGGTCAGGCCCTTGGCGTTCTTCGCGAACTGGCCAAGGTAGCTCGTGATGGAATTGCTGACGTTGCCCGGGATCAGGTTCTGGAACAGGAATGACTCGGTCGCGCTGCGAAACTCGCGGAATACGGGGAAGGCCGCCAGCAGGGCGAAGGCCACCGTCAACACCGGCACCACCGCCAGCACCGTAGTGAAGGTAAGGCTGGCCGCGACCTGCGGCAAGCGGCCTTCGCCGGCGCGGCGCAGCGCGTAGCGCGTGAGCGCGCGCAGTTTTTGCAGATTCCATTCCCTGCGCAGGCGAACGAAGCGGGCGGCGAACATGCTGGGGCAAACTCCTTGCTGATTCAGTGGGGTACCCCGGCGCGGCGACGCGCGGCGCACGCCGGGGCCGCAACTATAATACGCGCATTGCCCTGTGCGCCGCACAAGGCACCAATCCGGCCTGCCCCCTGGGACCGCCCCACCCCGGCGCCCTTGTTGCGCGCCGCAGCCCTGTCCATGACCGAACTCCTAGTCCTCTATTACAGCCGCCACGGCAGTACCCGCAAGCTGGCCGAACTGATCGCCACCGGCATCGACAGCGTGCCCGGCGCCCAGGCACGCCTGCGCACCGTGCCGCCGGTTTCCACCGTGAGCGAGGCCACCGCGCCGGATATCCCGGCGGAAGGCCCGCCTTACGCCGAATTGCGCGATCTGGAGGAATGCGCCGGCCTGGCGCTGGGCAGCCCGACCCGCTTCGGCAATATGGCCGCGCCGATGAAGTACTTCCTGGATGGCACCGTGGCCCAGTGGCTGTCGGGCGCCCTTGCCGGCAAGCCCGCCTGCGTGTTCACCGCCACCGGCAGCCTGCATGGCGGCCAGGAAACCACCTTGCTGTCGATGATGCTGCCCTTGCTGCATCACGGCATGCTGGTGCTGGGCCTGCCTTATTCGGAAAGCGCCCTGATGACCACCGCCAGCGGCGGCACGCCCTACGGCCCCAGCCATCACGCGCGCGTGGACAACAGTGCGCCGGTGTCCGACGAGGAAGCCGCGCTCGCGCGCGCCATGGGCAAGCGCCTGGCCGAGACCGCGCTGCGCCTGGCTGGCCGGAGCCACGCATGAACGCCGCCCCCAAGCCCGCGGTTGCGCCCGCGGCCAACGCCACCGACAGCGCGCTGCACAGCGCCGGCCTGTACCGGCTGAGCGCCGGCAGCCTGATTGCACTGATCCTGCTGTGCATCGCCTGGGAATGGTTCCTGGCGCCGCTGCGTCCCGGCGGGTCCTGGCTGATCCTCAAGTTCCTGCCCCTGCTGCTGCCGCTGCGCGGCGTACTGACCCGCAACCGCTACACCATGCAGTGGTCCTCGATGCTGATCCTGTTGTTCTTCACGGAAGGCATCGTGCGCGCCACCAGCGACCGGCCGCCGTCCTCCACGCTGGCGTGGGTCGAAGTCGCGCTGACGCTGCTGTTCTTCTTCGGCACCATCCTCTACCTGCGCCCGTACAAGCGCCGCGCCAAGGCGCTGCAACCGGCCAAGGCCAAGCCCGGCAAATGACATCGCCGATGAACGCGCTGTAAGCCCGCAGCAATCCACTCCGCGCGGCCGTCACGACGGCGGCCGCCCTCCTGGACCTACCGCCATGACCGCCTCGCATCCCGATTCCTTCCTCGCCCTCTGCCGCGCCGCCCTGGGCGAGCAGCACGTGCTGATTGAAGACGCCGACAAGGCTCCCTACCTGACCGACTGGCGCAAGCGCTATACGGGGGAAGCATTGGCGGTGCTGCGGCCAGGCTCGGCCGAGGAAGTCGCCGCCGCCGTGCACGCCTGCCACGCGCACAAGCTGGCCGTGGTGCCCCAGGGCGGCAATACCGGGCTATGCGGGGGCGCCACGCCGACAGCGGGACAGCAGTCAGTGGTGATCTCTCTCCAGCGCCTGAACCGCGTGCGGCAGGTAGACCCGCTCAACAACACCATCACGGTGGAAGCCGGCGTGATCCTGCAGAAGTTGCAGGACGCCGCGCGCGAGCATGGCCGGCTGTTTCCGCTGAGTCTCGCGGCGGAAGGCAGCTGCACAATTGGCGGCAATCTCTCCACGAACGCGGGCGGCACGGCCGTGCTGCGCTACGGCAACACCCGCGAGCTATGCCTGGGGCTGGAAGTGGTAACGCCCGCCGGCGAGATCTGGGACGGCCTGCGCGGCCTGCGCAAGGACAACACCGGCTATGACCTGCGCGACCTCTTCATCGGCGCGGAAGGCACGCTCGGCATCATTACCGCCGCCGTGATGAAGCTGTATCCGCTGCCGCGCGCCCGCGTCACGGCGCTGGCGGCAGTGGCCAATCCGCGCGCGGCCCTCGCCCTGCTGGCCATTGCCCAGCAACGCGCCGGGGCCATGCTGACGGGTTTTGAGCTGATGTCGGAGATGTGCCTGTCGCTGGTCACCACGCACTACCCGCAGTTGCGCTATCCGTTCGACCGCCCGCATCCGCAGGTCGTGCTGCTGGAACTGTCGGACAACGAGAGCGACGACCATGCGCGCGCCATCTTCGAAGCGCTGATGGAAACGGCCTTCGAAGCCGGCGTGGCACAAGACGCGGTGGTGGCCGAATCCGTTCAACAGTCGCGCGACTTCTGGAACCTGCGCGAACATATCCCGCTGGCGCAGGTCGACGAAGGCAAGAACATCAAGCACGACATCGCCGTGCCGATCTCGCGCATCGCGGATTTCATCGACACTACCGACGCCCTGATCCAGCAAGCCTTTCCCGGCGCGCGCATGGTCACCTTCGGCCACCTTGGCGATGGCAACCTGCACTACAACGTATCGCCTCCCGCCGGGCAGAGCCACGATGCCTTCCTCGGCAATTCGGAAGCCATCAACCTGATCGTGCATGACAGCGTGCACGCGCATCGCGGCTCGATCTCGGCCGAGCACGGGCTCGGCCAGCTCAAGCGTGAAGAAAACCGGCGCTACAAGAGCGAAGTCGAACTCGCGATGATGCGGGCAATCAAGCAGGCGCTGGATCCGCAGGGGCTGATGAATCCGGGGAAGGTGATCTGACAGGAAACGCTGCCGGCAGCCGGGTGTGATAGCCGGCTGCGGCGCTGGCAATTCGCTCAAACGCTCTGCAACTCCGCGACATGCTGGTCCTTCAGCTTCACGTAATTGGCCGCCGTATAGCGGAAGAAACCGCGTTCCTTTTCCGTCAGGGGCCGTGCCTCCCTGGCCGGGCTCCCGACGTACAGATGCCCGCCCTTGAGCACCTTGCCCGGCGGCACCAGGCTGCCGGCGCCAAGAATCACTTCGTCCTCGATCACCGCGCCATCCATCACGATGGTGCCCATGCCGATCAGGATGCGGCTGCCGATGGTGCAGCCATGCAGCAGCGCCTTGTGGCCGATCGTCACATCGTCGCCGATGGTGAGCGGGAAACCATCCGGATTGAAGGGACCGGCATGCGTGATGTGCAGCACACTGCCGTCCTGCACGCTGGTGCGCTCGCCAATGCGAATGCGATGCATATCGCCGCGAATGGTGACCAGCGGCCAGATGGAACTGTCGGCGCCGATCTCTACGTCGCCGATCACGACGGCGCTCGGGTCGACGAACACGCGGTCGCCGAGTTTGGGGGCTTTGCCCTGGAAGCTGCGAATGGTCACGATGGAATTCCGAATTGCGGATGAGCGCTGCGCGAGCCCTTGCACAACGGCGACCCGGTAGTCCGGGCCGCGCGGAGGAAGGCGCACCGCCATGCTCTGGACCAGCATTCTAATTCCCTTCGGCAAGCCGCCGGCAATTCGTTAGCCGGGCCGAACCGGCGCCATGAGAAACAAAAGGCCGGGAAGCCTGCAATCTTCCGGCGTTCACGGTTCGAATTGGAAGCCGGATCAGGATACGGACACCCTGTCCCGGTACTGTGTCGATCGAGAGGACGCCCTGCAATTGCCGCACACATCACTTCCCCGAGTCCCGCATTCCCGGTCTTGTTCCTCTTGCTTCTGGCGTGCACTCCAGGCTGTTCGAGATAGCGTCACCCGCGATGATTCCGATTGTTCGGATCCGTGCGTCTTCAGTGTGCCGTTCAAATACGCTGACCTACGTCAATGATTCGATCTTGGCCATGCCTATGCTTACAAAGTGCGGTGCGCGCCAGACGCCCATTCCCGCGTCGCCCTTTGGACTCGAATTCGATGGAAGCGACGTCGCGATCCGGGCGTCACCGGACATCATGTCCATCAAGGCAGTTCGAAATCAACTACCCGAAGGCAACGGATCCACTGTGCGTGCACCGGCACAGTGATTGAAATCCGGGGAATTGCGGGCTTGGGTGCGACGGCCATCCGCCCCTCTCGACCAAGCGTCCGCGGTACGCTGCCGCGTCAACGTGCTGGATCTTCAATCCTGATAATAAGGAGCCGGCCATGGAAGCCGTCAGGTCACTGTTGGAAACCCAGCCGTTGTTCACTTTGTTCCTCACGGTCGCATTGGGTTACGTTGTCGGCGAATTCAATATAAAGGGGGTCTCGCTAGGGTCCGGGGCCGTACTTTTTGTCGGATTGGCGCTTGGGGGGTTTGCGCCCAAGGCGGCTCCACCCGCCCTTCTCGGCACCCTCGGCTTGCTGCTATTCCTCTATGGCATCGGCATCCAATACGGCGGCCAGTTTTTTGCGGGCCTGACAAGCGCCGACGGACTGAAGGCCAACGCGGCGGCCGCACTGGGCGTAGCCGGTGCCGGCTTTGTCTCGTTGGCGCTGGTGCCGCTGTTCGGTGTCAAACTCGATGAGTCGCTGGGGATGTTCGCGGGCTCGGGGACCAGCACGGCGACCTTGCAGGCGATCATTGCTACCATGAAAGGCGACGGCGCCGCGGTTGGCTACAGCGTGGCGTATCCCTTCGGTGTCGCCGGTCCGATCCTGATCCTTTACGGACTTGGCGCGGTGCTCAAGGCAAAGATCGAGGCACCTCCGGCAAAGAGCATTGAAACGGCCGAAATCGCCCTGAGAAACCGCGAAGTCATTGGCCTCAGGTTCTCCGAACTGAAGGCACGCCTGCCGGCAGGCCTGGCGATTGCCGCGGTGCGCCGCGAACACCATAACCAGCTGCCCACGGACGACCTCGTTCTGCAAACGGACGATGTCCTGCTTGCGACTGCCACGGACCCGGCGGCACTTCAGGAAGCCGCCGCCTTCCTGGGAGAGCTGCAACCGGGACGGATCAGCAGCCATCGGGAGGATCTTGACTATGCTCGCGTATTTGCGTCGAGCCGCGACGTGGTCGGACTGGCGCTGCGCGATATCCGGTTTCCGGAAGGCGTCGTCTGCTCGATTGCCCATGTGCGCAGGGGCGATGCCGATATATTGCCCGGCCCCGATCTTATCCTTGAGGTCGGCGACCGGGTCGGCCTGCTGGTGAATCGTGCCCACGCAAAATCGATACGCAAGTTCTTCGGCGACTCCATCAAGGGCACCGCCGAACTGAGCTTCATCTCGATCGGCATCGGTGCGGCCGCGGGGCTGTTGGCAGGCATCATCCCGCTGCCGATTCCAGGCGTCGGCAAGCTGACCCTCGGGCTGGCCGCGCTGCTGCTGGTCGCCCTTTATCTTGGCAAGCTTCGCCGCTCCGGACCGTTCGTCTGGACCATGCCCCTCTCGGCCAATCTGGTCCTGCGCAATTTCGGCCTCACCATCTTTCTGGCGCAGGTGGGCATTTCCTCCGGGCCGAAGTTCTTCGCCACGATCGGCGTAGCGGGAGCCTGGTTCCTGCTTTACAGCGTTGCCATTGTCCTGGCACTGGTGCTGATCACCGCATTGTGTTGCCTGTGGATCTTCAAGCTGCCGTTTGACACTACCGCAGGCGTCATCAGCGGGGCGACGGGGAACCCGGCCATCCTTGCCTTTGCCAATCGCGTCGCCCCCACGGATCGGACGGACCTCGGCTATGCCATGATTTTCCCTTCGATGACGGTTGCAAAAATCCTGTTCGCACAGATCACCGCGGCACTGGCCGGCGGGTAGCGCGGACAAGTTCTGGCCGGAAGAACAACGCTCCATCATTCTGGGAGACACGCAATGAAAGTTGCCGTATTCAGCGCCAAGCCCTACGACCGCGAATATCTCGATGCCGCCAATGTTGCCGAGGGTCATCAGCTCAAGTACTTCGATGACCTGCTGGAAATGGAAAGCGCCGGCCTTGCCGCGGGCTATGACGCGGTCTGCATCTTCGTGAACGACACCGCGGACGCCGCGGTTCTCGATGCGCTCAAACGCGGCGGAACGAACCTTGTTGCGCTGCGCTGCACCGGATTCAACAACGTCGACCTGAAAGCCGCGGAAAGGCTGGGCATGAAGGTGGTTCGCGTCGTCAGTTATTCGCCAAATTCGGTCGCGGAGCATGCCGTTGCCTTGCTGCTGGCGATCAATCGCAAGATTCACCGTGCGTACAACCGCACGCGGGACTTCAACTTTTCCCTCGACGGGTTGATGGGATTCGATTTCTGCGGCAAAACCGTCGCCGTGGTGGGTACCGGCAAGATCGGCTGTGTGTTCGCCAGGATCATGCTCGGCTTCGGATGCAACGTCGTCGGCTACGATGCATTCCCCACGCCCGAGTTCGAGGCCTTGGGCGCGCGCTACGCCCTACCCGGCGAAATCGGCGCCAGCGCGGATATCATTTCACTGCACTGCCCGCTGACCCCGCAGACGCGCCACATCATCAATGCCGACATGCTGCTGCGCACAAAGCGCGGGGCATTGCTGGTCAACACCAGCCGTGGCGGGCTGATCGACACCGAGGCCGCGATCGAGGCGCTGAAGAGCGGACAGTTGGGCGGGCTGGCCCTCGACGTGTACGAGCAGGAGGCGGATATCTTCTTCCGGGATCTCTCCAGCACCATCATCACCGATGACGTGCTTCAGCGACTGGTCTCTTTTCCAAACGTCATCGTGACCGGCCATCAGGCCTTTTTCACGCACGAAGCCATGACGACGATTTGCCAGACGACGTTGCGCAGCGTCACCGCATGCGAGTCCGGCAAGCCGCTTACGAACGAAATCAAGGCCTGACATGGCGCGCCGACTCGGGCGCGGCAGCCTCACCGCCCCCCGGCCGGCTCCCGCGACGCCTGATACCGGGCAACCGCCTGGTCCAGATCCGGCAGCATCCGCTCGCGCCCTAGCTCCTGGCCCAGCGGCGAGCGCTGCACCAGCGCCAGCACGCCGGGGTTCATGCCGACGAGCCACAGCATTCCACCGCCTTCGCGGTATGTCTTTTCCGCCTCCGTCAGCATCTTGAGCGCTGTGTACTCGAGATCGAACACAGCGCCAAGATCCAGCGCGATAACGCGCGCGTCGGCATCAGCCATAAGCGGACGCATCTTTTGCGCGATGCGCCCGGCATTGGCGAAGAAGATACGGCCCTCCGGGCGCAATAACAGCAAGCCGGGAAAGCTCTCGTCTTCCGGATGCTCAGGCCCCACCGGCCGGAACAAATGCGTGCCCGGCTTGCGCCTGAGCACATAGACCGGCGGATCGGATACCTGGTGCGCCAGCGCCAAAAGCGAGACTACGATGGCCACCACAATGCCCTGCAGCGTGCCGAGGAGCACGACGCCGACCATCGCCGTCACCGCCCAGATAAACTCCGTGCGGCGTACCTGGAGAATCGCGCGAAACTCGACCGGATCGATCAGGCCGACCGAGTACACAATGACCACGGCAGCCAGCGTGGCGTGCGGCATCTTTGCGATAAACGGTCCGAGCAGCAACATTGTGCCCAGCGCCAGCGCCGCGGTAACCAGTGCAGCCAGCTGTGTGCATGCACCGGCCAGCCGGTTCACCGCGGTCTGCGACGTCCCGCCGCCCGCCGGCATGGCGCCCAGCAGGGCTCCCCCGATATTTGCGGCGCCGATCGCCAGCAACTCCCGGTTTGCCACGGGTGCCGGTTCTCCCCTCCTGGCAAACGCACGGCCCGCCGCGATGGACTCGGTAAAGCTCATCAACGCAATGCCAACGGCAGGCGGCCAGAGTTCCGCAATCAGCGAAAGATCCGGCAGGACGGGCGTCGGCAGGCCCGTTGGCACCTGGCCGACGGTCTCCACGCCGTGCGCCTGCAAGCCGAGCAAGCTCACGGCGGCGATCCCGGCTGCCACCGCGATCAGCGGTGCGGGCGCCTTGGGCGAGACATGCTCCATGACCAGCAGCATGCCAATGGTGATGACGCCGACAGCCAGCGTGGTGAGCGATGTATGCGGCAGCCCGGTGACGATGGCCAGCAAATTGTGGAAGAACGAACCCTTGGCAAAGTGTATGCCCAGCAGCTTCGGCACCTGATCGAGCACGATCACGACGGCAATCCCGGCCTTGAACCCGGTCAGGACAGGGTCCGAGATGAAGTTGGCAACGAAGCCAAGCCGCAGCAGCGAAGCCAGCACAAGGATGGCGCCGACGAGCAGGGTAAGCGTCGCCGAGGCCGCCAGCAGGCTGGCAGGAGCCCCGCCCGGCGCCACCCGACCGAGCGCCGCCGCACCGAGAATGGCTAGCGTTGCCGTAGTACTGACGCTAAGCGGGCGCGACGTTCCGAGGAAGGCATAGATCACCATCGGCAGGAACGCCGTATAGAGCCCGACCTGGACCGGCAAGCCCGCCACTGTTGCATAGGCCAGCGCCTTCGGAATGACAACGGCACCGGCGGTGAGCCCGGCGACGACATCCGGCGCGACCCAGTCCTTCTGGTACGCGCGGATCCACTCCGGCACCAGCAGGCTTACGCCGCCGCGGGATGATGCTGACGATTTCCGGTCCATGGGCTCGATCCGCCAATGTCACAACTACGATCCATATCGGGACCGCTCCCGCTTGGGATGCATGGATGCATGGCTCCCGGCCGCTTCCCGCGAGCTCCTCGTTGACGCGTGATCTGCCCGGACTGGCCGCAGGTTGCGCAGGGCTTGCCGCTGCGCACCGCGAGTTTCACTGCGGCTTCGTCAGCGGGGGATGCATATCCCCCGCGCTCCATCGCTGCTTACTTCCCCGCAGCCGGCTTGACGGATACCGCGAGCGCCTCGGTGTATACAGCTTCTACCTGGTCACCCTTCTTGATGTCCTTCAACTGCGCCGGGTCGTCAACCTTCAGGTCCAGCGTATTGCCCTTGGGCCCTTTCAAGGTGACCATCTTCGTCTTGGCATTGACCGCGACGACGTCGGCAAGGACAGTCACTTCGCGCCCGGCTGTGCCGCCCGGCTTGGCGCCCGGTTCGGACCGGTTCATCGTCGCGCTCTCGCTGATCGAACTCTTGCCGCGCCCCTCCTTCTTGAGCGTCAGCGTCATGGCTTCCCTGTAGTCGACAGTCACCACGTCGCCAACCTTCAGCTGGTCAAAATTGCGCGCTTCCTCACCCACCGCAAGACTCGTCACCTTGCCCTTCTTGTCCTTCAGCGAAACCGTTCTGGTCGCCGCGTCGATGGCTGTCACCGTGGCCGTGACGCTGGTTACCCCTCCCACGGTCACCTGGCCCGGCGCCTTCGCGACGTCCACCTTGGTTTCCGGCTGCGCCATCGCCGAGCCCGCCATCACCGCAAGGGCGGCCACCATCAGGAATTTCTTGCTTTGCATTTTCCTCTCCTTTGAAACACCAGAAACCCGCTTTCACCCGCTCGCCGCTACAGCAAGCGCTCGGCCTCGTCGAGCAGGCTCGTGCACGACAACATCGCTGCGCGTGCGAAGCGCACCAGTGCGAACGTACGCACCAGTGGCGGATCGCCGGGAACGCGCGCCGTCAGCAACTCCAGTTCATGCCCGGGCACCGTGCTGCCTTCCGGCAAAAGCACATTCATCAGGCTTAGCCGCCTGCGCTGGCTTTCGATGGAGAAGCACGACCTTGCATCCTTGAACACCGCCGCCATGCCTTCCAGCTGGCGGTCAAGCGCGCCGGACTTGTCACCCAGTTCGCCCAGTTCCCTGTCGTTCTGTTCGATCTGCTCGCGCAGCCGGGCCCGTTCCCCGGCGTCCGCCTGCTCGTCGCCGCCCATCACCGAACGCATACCGGTGCTCTGCCGTTCCAGCAGGCGCAAGCGCGCCTTCAGCAGGCCATGCTCGCGCTCCAGCACATCGCGCCGCGATGTATCGGCAGCGATATTGGAAAGGCTCTGAAGGACCATCTGATCCAGCATTCTCCGCACGATCTCCTCGCGCAGCGCCGCATCTGTCGTGCCGCAGATCCTGACCTGATGGTCACTGAAACTGACCGTGGTCTGCGGCACCTCGGCACGCATCACATCCCCTTCGAGGGCCACGCCCAGCGTATGGCGCTCCGTCATCGTCATGCCCAGCACGGCGCAGGCATCCTGCGCGCCCGCCGACGCCTCGAAAAACTCGCGCAGGTCCGATGAGCGGCTGAAGGCGAGCTCCACATCATGCGCGGTGCCGAAGAAAGCGTGGATATAGGGGTCGGATCCCCACGCCGCCTTGCTGGCTTCCAGCGGCGCAGGGAGGCCGGCTACGAGGCCCCGCACATAATCGAGCGCCATGCCGATCGCGGGGCCGAGCCGTTGCTCGTAGCGCGGCACCAGCCGCAGGCGCGGGCTGAGCCTGAGCACGCGCTCCGTCAACCCGGCGATCTCCTGCTCGTCATGCGGGTGCGCGCCGGCGTCACGCCGGCGCAGCCAGTTCAGAATACTCATGCAACAGCTCCCTTCACCGCGCTTCGCCCGGCCCCGCGAGATCAGCTATAGCGCTCCGCCATGACCAGCGCGCTGAGGTTGTGGCCTTTCCAGAACATGTGCTGGATGCGCGGCTGAAGCTTGCGCAATGCATCCGGCTCGAGGGCATGGAAGGTCAGCATCACGGCTGGCCGCGACCCGTCCCCCGGAACATGCTCGATTTCGTCAAACGGTGGGAAGCCGTACTTGACCAGGAATTCCCTGATCTCGTCATCGGTGGTGGCGCTGTCGATATTCCCCAGTAATAGCAAGGACATGATTCACTCTCCTCGGTTGCTGCCGCGGCGCGCTACGCCATGATGTTGACGCCGCCATCCACATACAGCGTTTCTCCCGACAGTCGCCGCGCAAACGGCGTCGCGAGAAACGCGCACGTAAAACCGACATCGAGGATGTCGACCAGTTCGCCAACGGGCGCGCGCTTCGCTGCGTCGCTAAGCATCAGGTCGAAGTCCTTCAGCCCGGAAGCGGCGCGGGTCTTGAGCGGACCAGGCGATATCGCATGCACACGGATGCCCCTGGCGCCGAGCTCGTAGGCCAGGTAGCGCGAAACGGCCTCCAGCGCGGCTTTCACCGGACCCATTACGTTATAGTTCGGCACCACTCTGTTTGCGCCGTAATAACTCATCGTGAACATCGTGCCCCCGTCCCGCATCAGAGGCGCGGCCAGCCGCGCCATGCGGATGAAGGAGTGGCAGGAGACGTCCATGGCCTTGCCGAATCCCTCAGCGGAGCAATTCAGCAGGCCGCCCTGCAGATCGTCCTTTGGCGCCCAGGCAATCGAATGCACGAGGATATCCAGCTTGCCCCAGGTCTTTTCGATCTCGGCGAACACGCCCTCAAGCTCCCCTTCGCGCGACACATCGAGCGGCATGAAGATCGGGGCTTCCAGTTCCTTCGCCACCGGCTCCACGTATTGCCTGGACTTTTCGTTCACATAGGTGATCGCGAGGTCGGCACCCATCTCCCGAAAGGCCTTTGCGCAGCCATAGGCGATTGACTGGTCGTTGGCGATCCCGCAGACCAGCGCTTTCTTGCCCGCCAGGATCGGCCGGAGTGTTTCGGCTGTCATGTTGCTGCTCCATCATAGGACATCTCCGGCACCCGTGCGGGCGCCGCAAGCGTAGCCTGGGTTGCCGCTTGCGCCTGCCCGGGCGACACGCCGGGTGCCGTCTCCATCGGCACCGCCTTGCCCGTGGCGAACGAAATGGTCTTCATTGCGCCGCCGTTCCGATCACCGACCTGGTGTGCCTTGCGATCATGAGTTCCTCGTTCGTCGGGATGACCCACACCGGCACCGTGCTCGACAGCGTGCTGATTCTCGGCTCGCCCCTGGCGTTCGCGCCGGCATCCAGCGCGATGCCAAGCCAGTCCGCCTGCCGGCAAACCTGCTCGCGTATCGGCGCGGCATGCTCGCCGACACCAGCGGTGAACACCAGTGCATCCAGTCCTCCAGCCGCGGCCGCAAGCGAACCTAGCTCGCGCGCGATCCGGTAGGTATAGAGTTCAACGGCGAAGCGTGCGCGCGGATCGTCGCTGGCCAGCAGCGCCCGCATGTCGCTGGAGATCCCGGAGACGCCGAGCAGCCCGGACTTGCGGTAGATCAGGTCCTCGATAGCGCGGGCATCCATGCCGAGCTCATCCATCATGTACAGGATGACACCGGGATCCAGATTGCCGCAGCGCGTACCCATGGGCAGCCCGTCCACCGCGGTGAACCCCATGGTGCTGGCGACACTCCGGCCGGCCACGAGCGCACACGTGCTGCTGCCGTTACCCAGATGGGCAACCACGGTGCGGCCGGCGGCGGCGGCGGCGTCGACCGCCGGCAAAACGCTGGCGATGTACTCATAGGAGAGCCCATGAAAGCCGTAGCGCCGCACGCCGCGCTGCGTGATCGAGGCGGGAAGCGCGAAAGCCTGTGCCGCTTCTGGCTGGCCGCGGTGAAACGCCGTGTCGAAACAAACCACTTGCGGCAGTTCGGGGCGCCGCTGCGCGAGAATGCGGATCGGCTTGAGGTTGTGCGGCTGGTGCAAAGGGGCCAGGGGGCTCAGGGCGTCCAGCGCAGAAACGACCTCGGGCGTGACTTTCACCGCCTGCGTGAACTGCACGCCTCCATGCACCACGCGGTGCCCCACGGCGACCAGATGGTGGCCTTCACCGTGCCCGCGCAGGAAATCGGCGAGAAAGGCAATGGCCCCGCCATGACCCAGTTCGGTGCCATCGCCCCAGTGTTTCGTCTCCACCTCCGCGCCCGATGCGTTGGTGGCGCGAAAGCCCGGCGACGTGTAGATGCCATCGAGACTGCCGCGCAGCACCAGCTCCGGCTCGTCGCCGTGGGCACCGAAAGCGCTGAACTTGATGCTCGACGAGCCTGCGTTGAGTACCAGTATCACGTCGGCCATGGCCTTACCCCAGTGCCTTGCCCGACTCGCGGCGGGCCTTTGCCACCAGCGCGGCAACCGCGCAGGATGCCAGCCGGGTCGACACGGAGTCCGCCCTGCTGGTGAGGATGATAGGTACCCGCGCGCCGAGCACGATGCCGGCCGCATCGGCACCGGCGAGAAAGGACAGGCTCTTGGCGAGCATGTTGCCGGCCTCCAGGTCGGGCACCAGCAGCACGTTGGCGCGGCCCGCAACCGGCGAATCGATCTTCTTGATGCGGGCGGCCTCCAGGTTGATGGCGTTGTCGAGCGCCAGAGGGCCGTCAACGACCGCGCCGGTGATCTGGTGACGTTCAACCATCTTGCACAGCGCTGCAGCTTCGATAGTGGACGGGACCTTCGGATTGACGGTCTCCATCGCCGACAGGATCGCCACCCTTACCTCCTTGAATTGCAGCGCATGGGCCAGATCGATGGCGTTCTGGAGGATGTCCGCCTTCTCGGCGAGCGTGGGAGCAATGTTCACGGCGGCGTCCGTGATAATCAGCGCCTCCTCATGGTCCGGCACGTCCATCACGAAGCAGTGGCTGACACGCCGGGAGGTGCGCAAGCCAGTATCGCCCTTGACCACCGCCGCCATCAGCTCATCCGTGTGCAGACTGCCTTTCATCAGCGCCTCGGCCTTGCCTTCGCGCACCAGTTGCACGGCAGCGGCGGCAGCCGCATGGCTGAAAGGCGCATCGACGATCGGATACGGACTGATGTCGATACCGGCGGCCTTCGCTGTTTCCTCGATGCGCGCCCTGGGACCGACCAGGATGGGGGCGATCAGCCCCATCTGTGCAGCTTCCACCGCCCCTTCCAGCGAACTCCGGTCGCACGGATGCACCACCGCCGTCGGCGTTGGCGGGATGGACTTGCAGAACTCAATCAATCGCTGGTACTTCTCGTGCTTGGTGTTCACTTGCACTCCTCCTGCTCGATGAAGCCGTGGCCGGCAGCATTCCCGGCGCGCTCAGGCCCGCGCGAGCGTAGCCGGTCGGCGCACGCGCTCCGGCTTTCCCGCCGCGGCTCTCCGGATGCGCGCGAGCATGGCCACCTGTTCTGCCGTGGGCTTGCTGCCAAGCACGCGCTCATCCGCCGACAGCTTGTCCAGCAGCGTCAGCAGCCGTTCGCGGTCGGCCGGATCCTGGAGCAGGACCGCCAGCGTCTCCAGGGCCTGCTCCGGCGCATGCTGAACGATGATTTCCTGCTGGCCGCGAATCGAGCGCCACTCGTGCATCGGCACTTCGGGCAGGAATTCACCGTAGTCAGCTACCATCTCCTTGCGCATCTCCAGCCGCGAGAGCGGCAGCGGCTCCCCATGGCGCATCAACAGGAACGCGATCCTGCCGAGCGCTTCCACATAGCCTCCTCGCGCTATCGAAGCCAGGGCCTCCCTGACCTGCGGCAGCTCCGCCGGCTCCGCCGCCACCGGCCGTCCCTCATGCGCCGGCTCTTTGTTGCCGAAGTACAGGGAGAACATATTGGCGTAGATGCCGAAGAACGATGCCTCCGTCATGGCGTCGCGCACGGCACGGTATCCGTCCAGCGCCGCGCTGACGAGTTCGGCCCCGGCTTGTTCCCGCTGCCGCAGCGGATGGTCTGGCTCCATGGCCTGACGGTTCTCCCTGACGGCTTCGGCGGCGGGACCCAGCCAGGCGAGCCAGGGGTTCATATCCGACAGCGCCCAGTTCTGCACCCGCAGCGGGTGGAACTCGCGCAGCAAGCGTGCCGAGAAATCGTTGGACATCGCCTGCACGAAGGGTTGCGCGAACAGCTCATAGGCGCGCTGATTGAAATCCGACAGCGCGGCTACAGCCTCGAACGGCTTCTCGTCGACTCGCTGGAAGCGATTGAGCCGCGCCACGATATCCTCGAGGCGATGCTCCCGGAACTCCACGTCGTACTCGACGTCGCCGCTTGCGCTCTTTTCCGCACGCTCCGTAATGGCCATGCCATAGAGCCCGGGAGGCAGCAGTTCGATGCTCTTCAGCACGGACACGATCTGCGCGTGCTCCTTCTGTGCCACCTTCCCCGAAACGAAGATGCCCAGGTGACCGATGTTCTGGTGAAGCATCCCGACGATGACCTGGCCTCGCGCCTTGATCTCCTCGGTGCTCTCGTACACGTCCACTACCCAGTTGAATGCCTGCTGCGGCGGTGTGATGTTGTCGCCCATCGAGGCGAACAGCACGATGGGCGATCTGATATCACGCAGGTCGAAGCCCTTGCCGCCCGCGCCCTTCACATCACCGGACCATAGCTTGTTGCCGACAAACAGATTTCGGGTGATCCACTCGATCTCCTCCCGGTTCATCAGGTAGTAGCCACCCCACCAGCGCTCGAACTCCAGGAAACGCGGCGGCTCCGTGTCGGCCTTGTTGTACAGGTTGAAGTATTTGTCCCACAGGCTGTTGGCGGGATTCAGGTTCTCGAAGTTCTGCACCAGGTGGGCGCCATCGAACTTGCCGTTGCCGAGATCCGCCGTGAACGAGGACAGCCAGGTACCGCCGAGCAGGCCGCCCGCGTAGCGCATCGGGTTGTCTCCCTCATCCTCGCTCCAGGCGCCGCTCCAGTACGACATCGGCGCACCGTTGATGACGATGGGTCCGGTGTCGTCCGGGTCAGAGGCCGCCAGCATCATGGCCGCCCAGCCGCCCTGGCAATTGCCGATGATGGCCGGCTTGGGGCTGTCCGCATGCAGCGCACGGACCTTCTTCACGAAGACCTGCTCGGCCTCGCACACATCGAGCAAGGTCTGGCCCGGTTCGGGATCGCGGAAGAAAATAACGAAGTAGACAGGATGGCCTGCWCGCAATGCGACGCCCACCTGCGAATCGTCCTTGAATCCCCCGATACCGGGACCATGGCCCGCGCGGGGGTCGATGATCAGGTAGGGACGGCGGCTGTTGTCGATATGCACGCCTTCGGGCGGTGTGATCCGTAGCAGCGCGTAGTTCACCGGCCGCTCGAACTGGCGGCCGTCGAGGACAAACTCGTAGTCGAAGTGCAGTACCGGCTTCAGGCCCTGCACCGCGTTCTCGACAAAGTGATTGCCGCGCTGCCGGAGCGTGTCCCWGAAGAGGATGGCACGTTGCCCCGCATCCACGGCGTAAGCGTAACAACTCAATGGATCGGCGCCTGTCATCAGCCTGGCGGCGTCGGCAAGGCCCTCGGCTTTGCCAATGCCTTTGCCAATGCCATTGCCATCGCCGCAGGCCTCCTGCACCCGGTGACCAAAGGCTTCCTGTGCATTCCTGACGCGTTTCTGAAGTACCAGACCGGTCTTGATACCGATCTCGTGCGCATGTACTAGTTGCTTTCCAGCATCCATGGTGATGACCTCGACAGCCAGTTGTTAAACCGTCCGCGAGCGGCATCGCCGGCGGATATGGAAGGTACCTTCGCGTATAGGATTGGCCTCAATAGTGGCGGGCTATGCCCACTGAGCCATGCACGTGCGATTCGGCAACGCCGGCGTATCGGGGCGTCGCGTTTCGCAGACTTGATATGCCTATGTTTTATACATGCGGTCCGCCAGCACATTGACTTGCATCAAGAATGCGTGCTCGTTGCCGAAATGACGTCACGCACCGTTCATTGGCGGGCTTGTTCATTGCCCCGGTGACCGGAATGCAGTTGCCACGCGGCGCACGGGCGGTTGTTGAGAGGCCAGCGCCGGCGGCCAGGCACCTATGGCGGCACCCTGGCGCCGCGCGCCAGCGGGATGTGCCGGGCGCACTTTTCCCTGGACGACGTCCGGCCGCAAGTCGTGACGCTTGCCGGTCCTAAACGCGTCCGGTAGCGCAGAGGCTCAAGAAATGGGCGCCACCGTTTTCGCGTGAAGTGAACAGGCCAGACCCGTCCGGACTTTGCGCCAAATCAAGCACAAGCACCCTGTGCCGAATATCTTGGAAGTATGGACTGCGGCTGTGGCACCAGCGCGTGAGGCGCAGCACACCGGCGTGCACTAAGCGTTGTTTCTTGGAAGCCTTGCTTTTCCATATGGCGCATTCGATTTTGACGGCGGGAACAGGCAACTAGCGTGAGCAGGTCTGTTACCTGAGTGTTATGCCTGATCCAGGTTCCCGTCAGATCCGCGCCCCAAGAGGATGTGATGCCATGACCGACGATCCCGGCACCGCCGGCGAAGCCACCAGCGGGACTTCCATGCGTGGGTGGCGCGCAGTATTTCCTCCTGCGCAGTGGCTGACCACCTACCGGCCGCAGTGGCTGGCGCGCGACGCGATTGCCGGCGTCACGCTCGCTGCCTACGGCATTCCGGTTTCGCTCGCCTACGCATCGCTCGCCGGCCTGCCTCCGCAATATGGCATTTACTGCTATCTGGTTGGCGGCCTCTTCTACGCGCTGTTCGGCTCCTCTCGCCAGCTTGCGATCGGGCCCACCTCTGCGATCTCGATGCTCGTCGGGGTCACGGTGGCGGGCATGGCCAATGGCGATCCGGGCCGCTGGGCCGCCATCGCGGCGCTGACGGCGGTGCTCATGGCCGGCATGTGTTTGCTGGCATGGCTGCTGCGGCTGAGCTCCCTGGTCAATTTCATCAGCGAAACGATACTGCTCGGCTTCAAAGCCGGCGCGGCCCTGACCATCGCCTTGACGCAATTGCCCAAGCTGTTCGGGGTCAAGGGTGGCGGCGAGGCTTTCTTCGAGCGCGTCGTCATTCTCGCCGGTCAGATCCCCGATACCAACCTGGTCGTGTTCGCTTTCGGTCTTGTCGCGCTTGCCTTGCTGCTGCTGGGGGAGAAATTCCTGCCTGGCCGCCCGGTCGCTCTGTTCGTGGTGGTGATTTCCATCATCGTGCTGTCGGCAACGTCGCTGAGTCAGTTCGGCTTCAAGGTCGTCGGTGCGTTGCCGCAAGGTTTGCCGGAGTTCCGCCTTCCCGGGCTGCGGGCACGCGATGTGGACGGGGTGGTTCCGCTGGCATTCGCCTGCGTGTTGCTGTCCTACGTGGAAAGCGTTTCCGCGGCGCGGGCACTGGCACAGACGCACGGCTACGAGATCGATCCGCGCCAGGAACTGCTCGGCCTGGGCGCGGCGAATCTGGCCGCGGGCTTCTTCCAGGCCTACCCTGTCGCCGGCGGTCTGTCCCAGTCATCGGTGAACGACAAGGCTGGTGCCAAGACGCCACTCGCGCTGGTTTTCGCCTCGGTCACGATCGGACTGTGCCTGATGTTCCTGACCGGCTTGCTAGCCAACCTGCCTAACGTGGTACTCGCAGCCATCGTGCTGGTTGCCGTCAAGGGCTTGATCGACATCGGCGAACTGCGCCACGTGTGGCGGGTAAGCCGCCTTGAATTCATTGTATCGATGGTGGCGTTTGCCGCCGTGCTTTTGCTGGGCATCCTGAACGGCGTGCTCGTGGCGGTACTCGTTTCGATGTTGCTGATCATACGGCGCGCGGCGCACCCGCATGTGGCCATCCTCGGCCGCATCCCCGGCACGCGCATTTACTCCGATATGGAGCGTAATCCCGACAACGAAGCCATTCCTGATGTGCGGGTGTTCCGCGTCGAGGCGTCGCTGCTTTACTTCAACGTCGAGCATGTGCGTGCTGCCGTCTGGCAGAGAATCCGCTCGGCCGCCGCGCCGGTCAGGCTGGTGATCTGGGATCTGTCCACCTCGCCCGCCGTCGACCTCGCCGGCGCACGCATGCTGGCGGCATTGCATACGGCATTGAAGGCAGAAGGGATAGATCTGCGGCTTGTGGCGGCGCATGCGAAGGTGCGGGATATGCTTCGCGCTGAAGGGCTGGAGGATCGCCTCGGCTATTTCGGGCGCCGCGTCTCGGTGGCCGATGCGATCGACGAGTTTCAGCGACACGCGGAAACGGGCGGCCCGGCGGGAGCTGAAACGCAGGTCATGGGATAGCGAACGTGGAGGAGGACGTTTCACCACGGGCTGGAGATCTGAGGTTGACCGAGATTGAGCAACCGTTGCCGGACGCCATGAGGGTCGGGAAGGGATGAAGCTTCGGCACCAGTCGGCCAGAACCAGAGAGACGGACTATCATCCGCCCTTACCCTGGTGCCGGTGCTTCCGCCGCCCCCGTCAAGCCGAGACTGACCACGCGCAACGTGGCATCTTCGTGGCAGGCCGTGTCGACAAACCCGAGCCGGCGGGCAAGGCCGCGCATCCCGGTGTTCGAGGCCAGCACGTAGCCTTCCATGGTGCGATATCCGCGTGCGCGGGCGGCAGCGATCAATACTTGCATGAGACACCGCGCCAGCCCGAGACCGTGCCATTCGTCGTCGATCGTCACGGCAAACTCGCAGACATCGCTGCCCGGCGCGGCGGCATAGCGCGCGCCGCCGACAATGCTTTGCGCATCGCCGTAGATGGCGACCAGCGCGCACTCCAGCTCCGGCGCCGGATGCGTTGCCGACTCAAGCATCGCCTCCGGCAACTCCCGCAAGGAGGCCATGAAACGCGTGTAACGCGAGTCCGCGGAAAGCCGGTCGAAGGCCGCCAGCAAGCCGGCCTTGTCCTCCTCCCGGATCTTGCGCAGCACTACCTGCCGCCCATCGCGCAGCGCCACCCGGGCCGGCAGCGATATTTCAGAGAGGGGATTGTCTTGCATGGTGACCTTGTTTGTAGTTGGCCCAGGGGACCGCGTTGCCACGGCGGTCCGCGCGTGCGCTTAGGCGAAACTGACAGAGGTTACGGATTGAAACCCGTGGCCCTCAAAACTGCTCTGGAACGAATTTGTAGGGATAGTCCGGTTCCCGATAGCCACCAGGCTTCTGCCGTTCTGGCAGCTTTACCTTCTTGCGCGGCACGGCTTCGTAGGGAACCTTGGCCAATATGTCACTGATGATATTGAGACGGGCGCGCCGCTTGCAGTTCGAGTTGGCAACATACCATGGTGCGAAGTCCGTGTCCGTTGCAAGGAACATGTCGTCGCGCGCGCGCGAGTAGTCATACCACCGGCTGTAGGACTTCAGGTCCATGCCCGACAACTTCCAGGTCTTCCGCCCATCGTTAATGCGCGCCTCAAGGCGGCGGGTCTGCTCTTGCTCACTGACCTCCAGCCAATACTTGAGCAGGATAACGCCCGAGCTCACGACGGCCTGTTCCACAAGGGGCACGGCGCTCAGGAATGACTCGGCCTGTTCCTCGGTGCAGAAGCCCATGACCCGCTCCACRCCGGCACGGTTGTACCAGCTGCGGTCGAAAATCACCACCTCGCCTGCGGCGGGCAGGTGCGGAAGGTAGCGCTGGACATACATCTGGCTCTTTTCGCGCTCGGTGGGCGCCGGCAAGGCAACCACGCGGAACACGCGCGGACTCACGCGCTCGGTAATGGCCTTGATCGTGCCGCCTTTACCTGCGCCATCGCGCCCTTCAAAGATGATGCAAAGCTTGCAGCCGGTCGCGAGAATCCATTCCTGCAGTTTCACGAGTTCCACATGCAGGCGGGCAAGTTCCTTCAGGTATTCCTTATTGCTGAACTTTCCGTCCTCCCGTGGCTCGGTATCGGCGTCATGCTGATTCGTCTTTGCCATGATTCTTCTCCTGATACCGCCGCTGACAACCCCGGGTGGGCATGTACGTCAAATGTGGCCGCCGGCTTGTGCGTTGGCAATCGGACTTTGGTCCTACACATGCGCCGCGCAACGAAATTTGTTCTCATTCTCAATATCGGGCCTTGCGCATTGGCGGGTGATGGCTGGTACGCACAGGGCCGCCAATGGCGCCCCACCTTGATGATGCTGCGATGCACCGACCGGCACGGCGTTTCTTCCTTGTTTCAAGGTAGTGCAGATCCGCGAGGAAAAATTGACCTGCAACAAGTAACCAGTGCAATACCTACCGCAGCGGTGTTCGTCCATCTAAGCTATACAGAACGTTCGCCTTGAAAACTGCCCATGAAAGCCGCAGCCAGACCAGGAAGGCGACAGCTTCAAATCTGGATCGGCTCGGGTGGTGTTGCCTTGTGCCCGCCGGGGTACGCGCGCCCTCGGTGTCTTCCGCGCGCCTTGCTGGCCGCCTTTGCCGCCTTTTTGGCGATCCCGGCGCTTCCAGCGCTTGCGGAGCCAGGGTTGCCGGCCGCACAGCCTGCTGCTGCCACCGGCGCCCCTCTCGCCAGCGCCCCCCCGCAGGCCATGGGCAGACCGCGGATCTGCCTGGTGCTGTCCGGCGGCGGCGCACGCGGCGCCGCCCATATCGGCATCCTGAAGGTTCTGGAATCGCTGCGCGTGCCGGTGGACTGCATAACGGGTACGAGCATGGGATCGCTGGTCGGTGCCGCCTATGCGACCGGCGTCACGCCAGGCGAAATGGAGAAAATCGTCGCTGGCTTGTCCACCAGCGCACTATTCAAGGAACGGCCGCCGCGGCAGGATCTGAGCATCAGGCGCAAGCAGGAAGATCGCAGCAATCTGTTTACGCCGGAAATCGGCGTCAAGGGCGGCCAGCTGGAATTGCCCAAAGGCGCCGTCACGGGCGTGCAGCTCGAGAAGGTACTGCGTGGGCTGGCGCGCGCGCCAGGCTATCGCGATTTCAATGCCCTGCCGATTCCGTACCGCGCAGTGGCCACCGACCTCGTGACAGGCACGCCCGTGGTGTTCACCCAGGGCGAGCTGGCCATGGTCATGCGCGCCAGCATGTCCGTGCCGGGCGTGGTGGCCCCCGTCGACTACGAAGGGAAGCTGCTGGTCGACGGCGGACTGACCAACAACCTTCCCGTGGACGTGGCGCGCGCCATGGGCGCGGATATTGTCATTGCGGTGAACCTCGGCACGCCGCTGATGCGGCGCGACGAACTGGGATCGGTGATCAGCGTGACCGGCCAGATGCTGAATATCCTGACCGAGCAAAACGTACGTGCGTCGCTGGCACAACTCCGGCCAGAGGACATCCTGATCCTGCCGGAGCTCGGGGATTTTTCGGCAGGCGACTTCGATAACCTGGAAAAGACGATCCCGATCGGCGAGGCCGCGGCACGCAAGGTTGCCGACCGGCTGGCCCCACTGGCCTTGCCACAGCAGGAGTATGCCGCACTGCGCCAGCGCCAGCAGGCCGCCGCGCCGCAAGACCGTCGCCCGGTCGACGAGATACGCTTTGCACCGCTGCAGCGCGTCAACCCCGATTTCGCCGCCGGCACCATGGAAACCAAGTCTGGCGAACCGATCCGGCCGGAGCAGCTGGATAAGGACATGAGCCGGCTGTTCGGCACCGGCGACTTCGAGCACGTCAACTATCGCGTGCTCGATGAACCAGGCCAACGGATCC